>NZ_QAIW01000222.1:0-8772 GCF_003061285.1 Stenotrophomonas sp. HMWF003
GGGCGGCAAGGGGGCGGAAAGACTCATGGGGGCGGCGCCGGAGAACGAATGGCACAGCCTAACGCGGGAAGCCGCATGCCACAAAGAACAAAGCCGCCGTCCGCGGAGAGTACGGACGACGGCCAACAAATGGTCCAGCTGCGGTTACTACCCTTTCAGACAGCCTGGCGGAGTTTCCGCAGGACCGGTCACAGCTGGTAGAGAGATAGTAGGCGCGGACCCGTGATGTTCTTGTTACGGGAAACGAACAGTTGCGTTACGAGCCCAGCGTCACGGCGGCCGGTTCCAGTTCACCCGATACCCCGGTCCACAATTCAAGCAGGCGGGCGAACCCTACCCGGCCCTGGCCCGCGATCGGCGCTGCGGGACTGAAGCCCTCCCACGCGGTCTCGATCATGCCGGTGAGCACCTGCGGCTCGATGGCCGCCGACGCCATCGTCCAGCGGGGGAAGTGGCGGGTCAGTACCGCGCCACGCGCCAGTTCGCGCAGGAAAAGATGGCTGCGCGCATTGAGCACACGCTGGTACACCGAATCGACGCCGTCTTCGGGACCCTCGAAATACTGCAGGAAACGGGTGCCGTCGAACATCAGCACGCCAGTGACCCCGGCCACCTTGTTGAAGCTTGTCGCCGCGGCAAGGATGCGATCGATATCCGATGCTTGAATCCCTTCGAAGGCGACGCTGGTGTAGGCGATCGCACGCAACGGCATGCAGTCAGAACTCCCCTGAGAACTGACTCGACTATGCCACGAACCTGCAGGTGTAGATAGATGACAACGGGGTGCCACGGCGTCGGCAGGCGTGCGACTGCTTGCCGCAGCGTCAGGGTGCCTGGACCTCGAACCCGGCCTGCTCCAGGCGCGCCAGATAGCCACCGGGCTGCACCAGCAACGCCACCGGCACCACCGCGAAAGTGGTCGCATTGCGGCCCAGCGCGGCCCGTGCCATCTGCACCCATTTGTCCGCGGCCTGCTGGTCCACCCCGCCCAGGCCACGACGCCGCCCGAACTCGCTGTCGGCGATCGCGCCCACGCAGGCGTCGTACTGGCTCTGCACCGCCAGTTGCTGCAGCGCCTCGGTGTCGCCTACGGCCCAGGCATTGGCCCGCTCCACCAGCAGCGGCAGCTGGTGTTCCACCACGTCCAGGGTGCGCTGGAAGCACGCGGCATCGGCCAGGGTGCTGCTCCGCATTTCCTTCAACGCCGCGCGCGGGTCTTCCACCCGGATCGCCACGCGGGTCGGCACCGGCTTCAAGCCCCGGGCCTTGTAGGCCTTCTCAAGCACGCGGGTCACCGGCGTGCCGCCCCCGAGCCCCACCGACTTCAACGCATCGCCATACAGGCGTGCAGCCGCCACCAGCGGCCGGTCCTTTTCCACGCCGCGGTCGCGCCCCATGTAGCGCTGCTTGAGCGGCAGCCAACGTGCATACAGCGCCGCCGGCAGGATCTCGTCCAGGCGCCGGCCCTGCGGATCGTGCGCGGCCTTCATCGCCGAGGGCAGCAGGGTCAGTCCCTTGAACACGCCGATATCGGCGTCGACCTTCCAGCCGGGCGGCCCCAGTACTTCATCGGCGCTGGCGATCACCGCCTGCACTTCATCCGCGCGCCAATCCAGCTTGGCCGGCAACGGTGACACCGTGCCCAGAATCCAGAGTGCATGGCCATCGCTGCCGGTCACCTTCCACATGCCCGGACCGGGCTGCACACCGGACACCACCACCGGCGCCAGGTCTACCACCGCCGGGCCACCCGTGGGGGCCTGGGCCTGCGCGCCGGCCGCGCACCACACCGCCAGTGCCAGTACCGCCACCGCCATCCCTGCCCGTGCCGCGCTCGCCATGCTGCCTTGCCTGTGTTGGGGTCGAACGCAGCCTACGGGGACATCGGCACGCCTGCGTAAAGTTTGCGTTTGGCCGCTGCCCGCATAATGCAGCCATCGGTCCCCAGGAGAACGTGCCATCGATACCCTTCGCAGTGCCGAGGCGCTCGCCCGCCGCGCCCATGCCAGCCAGATCGACAAGGCCGGCCGACCTTACATCGGCCATGTCGCGCGCGTGGCCGCCCGCGTGCATGGCGATGCCGAGGCCGAGGCGGTGGCGTGGCTGCACGACGTGGTGGAAGACTGCCCGGCCTTCGCGGCCGAGGTGGAGCAGTTCCCCGCCCACATCCGTGCGGCGGTCGCCTGCCTGACCCGACGCAAGGAGGTGCCGGCAGACGACTACTACGCCGCCATCGCACGCAATCCGCTGGCCTTGAAGGTCAAGCTGGCCGACATTGCCGACAACAGCGACCCGGCGCGGCTGCAGTACCTGCCGGTGGAGGTGGTGCAGCGGTTGACGCAGAAGTACGCCCACGCCCTGCTGGCCCTGGGTGCGGGGCCGCTACCCGCCTCGCGCTGACCGGTCCGGTCAACAGCTCGCGACGCGATCCGCAGGCACGCCTTCCAGGCAGCCGCCCAGCCCCAGCGCGTCGAACCGGCCCCGATCCGGCACCGCGCCCTGCGTGACCAGCGCGCACAGCACCTGCGAAAAGCGCGTTGCGTCGCCCACGTAGTCGCGCAGCCGCAGCACCGCCTCGGGCGTGTGGCGCAGCACATGCTGGCCGTAGTGCATCAGCACAAGGCGAGACACCAATCCCGCCGCCGGACTCGCCTGGGGTGAGGTGGCATCGATCAGCACGTCGAAAATCCGCGTTTCGTCGCCCCGCAGGGTCGCCAGGAAGACATCCGGATGCGCCAAGGCAGCATGGGGTTCGTCCAAGGCCAGGCGCCAGGGCCGCAGCGGTGGCGTTTCCAGCCAGTGCACCCAGCCCAGGTGGAACGCGCGGACCACCTGCAGGAACGGTGCGAAACGCCGGCCCGGGCGTACCAGGCAGTCATGCATCGCACCGACGACCTCCGACAGCGGATGCGGGCCCAGCCGCTCGGCATGGAACAGCAGGCCTCCTTCGCCGAACTGGAGGCGGTCCCGCGTTTCATCATCGATGTCCAGCTCGAACAGCAGGAAGTACAGCGCGTGATTTCGCAGCGCCAGGTGTTCGTCTGTCTGCTGCGTCAGCGTCAACAGGTGCAGCACGTGGCCGAACTGGGCGTACTCCTTGTTGCTGCGCTGCCCGGCGTCGACGGCAAACAGGTTCGCTACCCGCGTCACCATGAGCAGCACCGCATGCAGATCCGCATCGGTGTAGCCACGGTCGGCCATGCGGCGCGCCAGCGCTGGCACCCGGATCACGTCGTGCCAGCGCACCAACGGGATCGGACGGCCACGGTGGTCAGGGGCCGACAGGTGCCAACGCCCGGGCTGCCCGTCATCCTGGACATGGAACAGCGGCCCGGGCACGCGCGCAGGCACCCCGCCCTGCACGAACGCGGCGATGCGCTGCTTGAACAGGGCGTCCAGGGTCATTGCTGCGCGGCGCCCCTGGCGGTGCGCCGGCGACGGTCACTCACTGCCGTCGCGCACGTCGGGCGCCTGCCGGTACGGCTCTTCGAACGGGCGGAAGTCGTGTTCGGCCAGCGCGCCCGCCACCCACTGCTGCACGCCCTGCAGCGCCAACACCGCCTCCATGTAGCGCTGCACGCGTGGGCTGACCGGCACCGCATAGGTGGTCAGGCGCATCACCACCGGCGCGAAGAAGGCATCGGCGATGCTGAACCGGTCGAACAACAACGGGCCGTCATGGCGCGCCAGCAGGGTTTCCCACAGTACCTGCAGGCGTTGCAGGTCTTCCACCACGGCCGGCTGCTCGCGCAGCACGCGTGCGCCCACCTCCGGCAGCGAGGCCTCGATGTTCATCGGGAAATGCTGGCGCAGCGCGCCGAATCCGCTGTGCATGTGCGCGCACACGCTGCGCGCCAGGGCACGCGCGTCCACCGCCTGCGGCCACAGCGCGCGGTCGGGGAAACGTTCGGCCAGGTACTCGGCAATCGCCAGCGTGTCCCACACCACCAGGTCGCCATCCACCAGCACCGGCACCGTACCCGACGGCGACAGCGCCATGGCCTGCCGCTTGAACTGCGAGCCGGGATCGAAGCTGTCGAACCGCAGCAGCACTTCATCGAACGGAATATCCGCCTGGGTCATCAGTACCCACGGACGCATCGACCAGGACGAGTAGTTCTTGTTGCCGATATGGAGGGTAAGCATGGCGGCGGCGCAGGCTGGCAAGGGAGCGCCCATGCTAACGGTATTCGGCGCGGACCCGGCGGCGTTGCGCCGCCTGTCCAGCGTTGGTGCCCGGAGCCGGAATCGAACCGGCATGGAGTTGCCTCCGGCGGATTTTAAGTCCGATGCGTCTACCAGTTTCGCCATCCGGGCAACGCGGGGCATAGGGTGCCTGATCGCGCCCGGTTTGGGAATGCGCAGGGCATTTCAGAGGTCCGACATCAGCACCTGCGACGGGTCATCGGGGTGGTACAGGATGCGCGCGCGCTCCCGCGGTACCCGGGGCAGGTCCAGCAGGCTCACCACCTTGCGCACGGTGGCCGTGTGGGTGCTTCCCTGCCGGTCCTCGAAGGCCAGCTGGAACTCCAGCTCCGGCTGGGCGTTGACCTCGGTCCCCGTCTGGCGCACGTGCAGTACCCGGGCCTCGACCCCGATGCCACGGTAGTTCAGGGCGTCGGCGCGCCGATCGATGCCCACCATGCGGGTGAACACGCGGCCCAGCACCAGATAGCCGCACAGGCAGGCCGGCATGACCAGCAGCGGATGCCACGGGGCCAGGAAGGTCCAGCCCTGCCCGTTCCCCTGCCCCGGGTCGTTCCAGCACCAGGCGTAGTAGGCGGCCAGCGCGCCCAGCAGCACCACCCCGATCAGCGCGCGGCGCAGCAGCCGGCCCCGGTCGACCTCCGGCATGGCCCCTTCCAGCACCACGTTGGGATACCCGCCCGGATCGGCGCTGAGCAGCGCATCGAGTTGATTGTCGGTCACGAAGCGCTGCAGCTGCGGTTGGCTGTCCACCGCCAGCAGCTGGTCCTGGATGGGCGTACCGGACAGATTGTCGAAGGCGAGGGTCAGGTTCCACACGCGCCACCCCCGCCGCATCCGCCCGGTATCCTGCGCCTGCACCACGCGTGCGCGGCGGCGTATCGCCGCACGCTGGATCGCCCGGGTGCGCGCCTGTGCGCGGAACGGCGCCCGCAGCAGCGTATGCACGTAGGCCGCCGCCAGCAGCCCCCACAGCAGGATCGAGAGCGCCAGCCACGCGGCGGCCATGGCGGGCGACGTGCGATCGGCCGCATCGACCGGGTAGCCGATGCTGTAGTACAGGATGCACGGGAACGGGAGGGCGAAAAACAGCAGGTACGCTGCCCAGAAATACAGCATCTTCTTCATGCAGCACTCCACTGGCCGAGGCCAGCGGAGGGTACTACACGCGCATCACCGCGCCGGTGACACCGGCCTCAGATGGCGCGCGAGTAGCGCACCGGCTGGTCCGGCCGTGCCAGGTAGCGGTCGAAGCACATCGCCAGCAGCCGCAGCAGCGGGCGGCCACGTTCGGTGGCGCGCACCACGCCGTCGGCATACTCGGCCAGGCCGTCGTGCTGCAATGCCTGCAACGCCACCAGCGCATCGGCGAAATAGCGGTCGAAATCCAGCCCATGGCGCGTGGCCAGCGCGCGACCGTCCACCTCGCCCTGGCACATCAGCTGGCCGATCAGTTCGGCGCGCACCACATCATCTGCATCCAGCTGCAGTCCGCGCCAGACCGGCAACCGCCCTGCATCCACCGCCGCTTCCCAGCCCGGCAGGTCGCGCGGATTCTGGCTGTAGCTGTCGCCGATATGGCTGATCGCGCTGGCGCCGAGCCCGACCAGGTCGGTGTCGGCATGGGTGGTGTAGCCCATGAAGTTGCGATGCAGCTGGCCCGCACGCTGCGCCTGCGACAGGTCTTCGTCGGGCAGCGCGAAATGGTCCATGCCCACGTACTGGTACCCGGCCAGCGACAGGCGCCGCACCGCCAGCCCCAACAGGGCCAGCTTCTGCTCCGGGCTGGGCAGCGCCGCATCCGGAATCTGCCGCTGCGCCTTGAACAGGTGCGGCAGGTGCGCATAGCCGTACACAGCCAGCCGGTCCGGCCGCTCGCGCAGCACGGTTTCCAGGGTCTGCGCGAAGCCGGCCGGCGTCTGGTGCGGCAAGCCGTAGATCAGGTCCACGTTGACCGAGCGCAGCCCGTGCGCACGACAGGCGCGCAGGATGTCCAGGGTCTGCTCGACGCCCTGCTCGCGGTTGATCGCCCGCTGCACCACCGGGTCGAAGTCCTGGATGCCCAGGCTGGCCCGGTTGAAGCCGAGCGCGGCCAGCGTGGCGATGTCGGCAGGGCTGACGAAACGCGGGTCCAGTTCGATGGAGAAGTCACGGTGTGCCGCGGTGCTGAAGCGGAACCGCTCGCGCAGCCCATCGACCAGGTCGCGCAGCTGCGCGGCGGCAAGGAAGTTGGGCGTGCCGCCGCCGAGGTGCAGCTGGATCACCTCGCGCGTGTCATCGAACAGCGGCGCGATCTGGTCCGCTTCGCTCAGCACGCGCGCTACATAGGCCACGCCTTTGCTGTGATCGCGGGTGATCACCCGGTTGCAGCCGCAATAGAAGCACGGGCTGCTGCAGTACGGCACGTGCACGTACAGCGACAACGGCCGGGCGCTGGCATTGCTGGCGCCAATGGCCGCGCGCAGCTCGTGCGCGCCGAAGCCGTCGTGAAAATGCGGGGCCGCCGGATAGGAGGTGTAGCGCGGTCCGGGCCGGTCGTGGCGACGCAGCAGGTCCGGGTCGAAGTGCCAGGCAAGCCCGGCGGCAGCAGGCGAGGTGATGTCCATGCCGCCAGCGTGCGCGCAGGCGGCCCCGCGCGCATTGAGCCAGATCAATCCAGGCGCGCGGCACTGGCGATCGGCAGCTGCGGCCAGCGCAGCATCTGGAAGCGGCGCCAGAAGGTATCGGCGATCCGCGTGGCCACGTCATCGGCCAGCCGCTGCATCGGCGGGTTCGCGCATTCGGCGGTGGTCTGGCGGAACAGCTGCAGCCAGCGGTCGAACAGGTCGCGGTCCAGCTCGTCCATGGCCATGTGCTTGGGCATCGGGGCACCGCTGAAGCGGCGCGTACCGCGCAGCATGGCCGACCAGAAATCGACCAGCTGCGCCAGGTGCGCATCCCAGTCGTGCACGCGGGCGGTGAACACCGGGGCCAGGCGCGGTTCTTCGCGCACGCGCGCGTAGAAATCGTGCACCAGCCGGGTGACCTCCTGCTCGCTGCACAGCTCCAGCGATGGCGTGGGCAACGGGGTGGCGGGCGGATGCTGCATGCGGTTTCTCTACGGCCGGTGGGGTGCTGCGCGTGATGAAGAGCATGCGCGCGCAGGGGGTGCGGCGTCTTGATCAGGATCAATGTCGGCGCAGTGGGTGCGCCCTAGTCTGTGAGTCAAACACTGACCGTGGCTGCAATGACCGACCTGCACGACCCACCCGGGGCCCGCCGCCGCCGGCTGTTGATCCAGCAATGGGGCGCCATCCTGTGGCCCAGCTTCGTCGCCGCTGGCCTGGCCAGCATGGTGTTCTTCGCCATTGTGGACCCGCTGCGGCTGCGCGACATCAGCTTTCCGCAGCATGCGCTGAGCCGTGAACTGGGCTACACGCTGGGCTTCTTCATGTTCTGGGCGGTGACAGCGGCCGCCAGCGGCGTGACCTGGTACCTGTCCCGGCCGCCGCGTCGGGCCGATGACGACGAGCAGCTGGGGTGACCATGCCTGACCGCCTTCACCTGCACCTGGTCGACCCTGCCCCGCCCTTGCCTCCGCCGCGCAGGCGGCGCATGCCACGCTGGCGCACGTTGTTGTCGTCGACCCTGCTGGCCGCCTTCTACGCACTGCCGTGGTTGCGCTGGGACGGTCGCCAGGCGCTGCTCTTCGACCTGCCCGGGCGCCGCTTCGACCTGTTCGGGCTGACGCTGTGGCCGCAGGACCTGGGGGTGCTGCTGGGGCTGCTGGCGGTGATGGCCACCAGCCTGGTGCTGTTGACCACCCTGGGCGGGCGGATCTGGTGCGGCCACGGCTGCCCACAGACACTGTGGAGCCGCCTGTTCCGCTGGATCGAGCAGGCCGCCGCGCACCACCTGCACCATCCGACGCTAGCCCGCGCGGCCAAACACCTGTTGTGGGCGGTGGTGGCACTGTGGACCGGGGTGACCTTCGTGGGCCTGTTCAGCCCGATCCAGGCACTGGTGAGCAACCTGTGGCCGCCGGCCTGGAGCGGCTGGGAGACCTTCTGGGTGGCGTTCTACGCGCTGGCCACCTGGGGCAACGCCGGCTTCCTGCGCCAGCAGGTGTGCATCGACCTGTGCCCGTTCGCGCGGATCTGCCCGAGCCTGTGTGATGAAGACACCCCGCAGGTGCGGTACGACGCACGCCGTGGCGAGCCGCGCGGACCGCGTGCGCCCGGGCTGGGTGCGGTGATGCAGCGCGGCCGCGGCCTGCTCGATGCGGTCAGCGCCAGCGACTACGCCTTCCGTGCCGCACATCCGGCCCTGGCCGGGCCGATGCCGCGCTTTCCCGCCGACCGGCTGGGCGACTGCGTGGATTGCCGCGCCTGCGTGGACGTGTGTCCGATGGGGTTGGACGTGCGCAATGGGCCGCACGTGGACTGCATCGCCTGTGGCGATTGCGTGGACGCCTGCAACGCGCAGATGCGCCAATGGCAGTTCCCGACCGGCCTGCTTCGCCATGCCAGCGAGACGCGCATGCACCAGCGCCGCGTACGCTGGCTGCGGCCACGCACGCTCACCGCC
>NZ_QAIW01000223.1:0-1623 GCF_003061285.1 Stenotrophomonas sp. HMWF003
CCCTGGCCGAGTTCCAGCGGCGCGGGCTGAAGGAGATCCCGGCGACCGGCCCGCTGCCGGTCTCGGTGCCGGGTGCGGTGGACGGCTGGTTCGCGCTGCACGAGCGCTTCGGCCGCAAGCCGATGGCCGACAACCTGGCCCCGGCCATCCGCTACGCCCGCGAGGGCCATCCGGTGGCCGAGGTGATCGCCTACTACTGGGACCGCTCGGTGCCCAGGTTGTCGCAGTACCCGGGCTTCAACGAACAGTTCACCGTCAACGGGCATGCGCCGCGCAAGGGCGAGATGTGGAAGAACCCGAACCTGGCCAACACCCTGGAGCAGATCGGCCGCGGCGGCCGCGATGCCTTCTACAAGGGCGACATCGCCCGCACCATCGGCAGCTACTTCAAGGCCAACGGCGGCTACCTGAGCTACGAGGACATGGCCAGCCACCACGGGGAGTGGGTGGAGCCGGTGAGCAGCAACTACCGCGGCTACGACGTGTGGGAACTGCCGCCCAACAGCCAAGGCATCGCGGCGCTGCAGATCCTGAACGTGCTGGAAGGCTACGACTTCTCGAAGATTCCCTTCGGCTCGCCCGAGCACGTGCACCTGTTCGTGGAAGCCAAGAAGCTGGCCTTCGCCGACCGTGCGCGCTTCTACACCGATCCGGCGTTCCACCCGGCGCCGGTGGACCGGCTGGTCTCGAAGGACTACGCGGCACAGCGGCGCGCGTTGATCTCGATGGACAAGGCCCTGCGCGAAGTGCAGCCGGGTACGCCCAAGCAGCTGCAGGAAGGCGACACGATCTACATGACGGTGGCCGACGCGGACGGGATGATGGTCTCGCTGATCCAGTCCAATTACCGCGGCATGGGCAGTGGCATGGCCCCCCCGGGGCTGGGCTTCATCCTGCAGGATCGCGGTGAGATGTTCGTCCTGCAGAAAGACCACCCGAACGGCTACGCGCCGGGCAAGCGCCCGTTCCAGACCATCATTCCCGGCTTCGTGACCAAGGACGGCAAGCCCTGGATGAGCTTCGGGGTGATGGGCGGGGCGATGCAGCCGCAGGGCCACGCGCAGATCGTGATGAACATGGTCGACTTCGGCATGAACCTGCAGGAAGCCGGCGATGCGCCGCGCATCCAGCACGAAGGTTCCACCGAACCAACCGGGCAGGCCACGGCGATGAGCGACGGCGGCGAAGTCAACCTGGAAACCGGCTTCCCGTACGAAACGGTGCGCGCACTGATGCGCAAAGGCCACCGCGTAACCTTCGCCGACGGCCCCTACGGCGGCTACCAGGCGATCCTGCGCGACCCCGACACCGGCGTGTACTACGGCGCCTCGGAGAGCCGCAAGGACGGCCAGGCCGCAGGCTACTAAACCACCGCGGCGGGGTAGAGCCGACCGTTGGTCGGCTGCTCTCCCCACACCGCCCGCCATGTGTCCGGGGGCGGGGTGGATGGGATTGCGGGACCGTTGGGCGCCATGGATGGCGCCCACGAGCCCCCAGGGGTGAGAGCGCATTGCTTGCGAGGCACTGCCTCGCATGCGGTCGAACGCACAGCCGCCAGCGGCTGGGCCGGACCGCGAAGCGGGGTTTACGGCGTGTCCCGCGATCCCATCCGCCCCGACCCGC
>NZ_QAIW01000224.1:0-1231 GCF_003061285.1 Stenotrophomonas sp. HMWF003
GCGTCACCCAGGCCAGCGTGCATGTCGATGACGTGGCGGTGGGCCGGATCGGCCCGGGATTGCTGGCGCTGGTGGGCATGGAGCCCGGCGACAGCGAGGCACAGATCGCGCGGATGGCCGATCGGCTGCTCGGCTACCGTGTGTTTGCCGATGAAGGCGGAAAAATGAACCGGTCGCTGGCCGACACCGGGGGCGGGCTGCTGCTGGTGAGCCAGTTCACCCTGGCTGCCGACACCGCCAGCGGGATGCGGCCGGGCTTCAGCACCGCCGCGCCGCCGGCCGAGGCTGAACGTGGATTCAACCGGTTGGTCGAGATCTGCAGGCAAAAACACGCCCCGGGGGTGGAAACCGGCCAGTTTGGTGCCCATATGGTTGTCAGCCTGGTCAACGACGGTCCTGTGACCTTCCTGCTCCGGCCCTGACCCCGGGACCACCGCCCGGGGCGGAAGGGCCCCGGGCTGGTATAATGCTAGGTCCTATTCTCTCCCTGCCGGTGGCGCGAGCACTACATGGCCAACGAACGTCCTGCCCAGCAAAACGACATCAAGCTTCTGATCAGCAAGGGCCTGGAACAGGGCTACCTGACCTACGCCGAAGTCAATGACCACCTGCCCGACGACATTGTCGACCCGGAGCAGATTGAAGACATCATCGGCATGATCAACGGCATGGGCATCGATGTCCATGAAGTTGCGCCCGATGCGGAAACCCTGCTGCTCAACGACGGCAACACCGGCAACCGCGAAGTCGATGACACCGCGGCCGAAGAAGCTGCCGCCGCGCTGAGCGCGCTCGACACCGAAGGTGGTCGCACCACCGACCCGGTGCGCATGTACATGCGCGAAATGGGCACCGTCGAGCTGCTGACCCGCGAAGGCGAAATCGCCATCGCCAAGCGTATCGAAGAAGGCCTGGGCCAGGTCCAGGCGGCACTCGGCACCTTCCCGGTGTCGGTGGAATCGCTGCTGGCCGACTACGACGCGCACAAGGAAGGCAAGAAGCGCCTGGCCGAAGTGATCGTCGGCTTCAACGACCTGGTCGAGGAAGTCCCGGCGCCGGTCGTGGCTGAAGACACCAGCGACGACGCCGAAGACGATGCCGACGACGAAGACGACGGCGACGACGTTGAAGAAGAAGCCGGCCCGACCGGTCCGGACCCGGAAGAAGTTGCCCGCCGCATGCAGGCCCTGAGCGACGCGTACAGCGCGTTCAAGAAGGCTGCCGCCAAGGG
>NZ_QAIW01000224.1:1241-7386 GCF_003061285.1 Stenotrophomonas sp. HMWF003
GGTGTTCGTGACCCTGAAGCTGCCGCTGCCGCTGACCGACGTGCTGGTCAAGCAGCTGCGCGACGTCATGGCCGAGATCAAGTCCCACGAGCGCCGCGTGCTGAACCTGGCCACCGTGACCGCGCGCATGCCGCGCAAGGACTTCATCCGCTCCTGGGAAGGCAACCAGACCAACCTGGAGTGGGTGGAAGACGCACTGAAGCGCAAGCAGAAGTGGTCCTCGGCCCTGCGTGACGTCAAGGACCAGATCATCGCCGAGCAGCAGGCCACGCTCGACATCGAAAAGACCACCTGGCTGGAACTGGACGAGCTGAAGGAAATCAGCCGCGCCATGGCCTACGGTGAGGCGCGCGCGCGCAAGGCCAAGAAGGAAATGGTCGAGGCCAACCTGCGCCTGGTGATCTCCATCGCCAAGAAGTACACCAACCGCGGCCTGCAGTTCCTCGACCTGATCCAGGAAGGCAACATCGGCCTGATGAAGGCCGTGGACAAGTTCGAATACCGCCGTGGCTACAAGTTCTCCACGTATGCCACCTGGTGGATCCGCCAGGCCATCACCCGTTCGATCGCCGATCAGGCGCGCACCATCCGTATTCCGGTGCACATGATCGAAACGATCAACAAGTTGAACCGCATTTCCCGCCAGATGCTCCAGCAGTACGGCCGCGAGGCTACGCCGGAGGAGCTGGCCAAGGAAATGGACATGCCGGAAGACAAGATCCGCAAGGTGATGAAGATCGCCAAGGAGCCGATCTCGATGGAAACCCCGATCGGCGACGACGAGGATTCGCATCTGGGCGACTTCATCGAGGACACCAACGTGGAGTCCCCGATCGAGAACACCACCAACATCAACTTGTCTGAAACCGTGCGCGACGTGCTGGCTGGCCTCACCCCGAGGGAAGCCAAGGTGCTGCGCATGCGCTTCGGCATCGACATGAACACCGACCACACCCTCGAGGAAGTTGGCAAGCAGTTCGACGTCACCCGCGAGCGTATCCGCCAGATCGAAGCCAAGGCGCTGCGCAAGCTGCGTCACCCGAGCCGGTCCGAGCAGCTGCGCAGCTTCCTGGATATCGATTGATCGATCCCGGCAGTTCGCGTTGAAATCCGACAGACCCCGCGCAAGCGGGGTTTGTTTTTTGGGGCGGCAGGTGTCGCCGCGTGCGCAGCGGGCCCGCATGCGGATGCGGTAGGATGCGCGTCGCTTTACACCTGTGGATCAATGGAATGACGATGAAAAAAAGCGTGCTTGTCCTTGCTCTGTGCCCCTTCGCCGCGCTGGCCGCGGAGCCTCGGCAGCCTGCCTGCAACGCAGCGGATTTCTTCCAGACCCAACCCGACCTCACGGTCGGCCGCGTCGTGGATGCCGGCAACGTTGCGCTGGTCGGGGAGCGCCCCGGCTGCCTGGACACGCCGCAGGACGGCTGCCGCAGCGGCGATGAAGTCGAACCGGGCAGCAGCCTGGTGATCGGCAGCCGCTGGAACGACTACTACTGCGTGCAGGTGCTTCCCCCCGGCAAGGACGTGGTGGGCTGGGCGCCAGCCGAGCGTGTCATGAAGACCGGGCATATGGCCGAAACCGACTTCACCAGCTGGCTGGGGTATTGGGACGGGCGCGGTGGTCGCGTGCTGGAGATCCGGTCCGAGGGACGCACGCTGCAGATGAGCATGCTGCCACCGGGTGGCAAGGGCGCCGGCAGGCTGATTGGCAGCGCCGAGCCGATGGGTGAAGAACTGTTCCTGGGTGAGGCGCCCTGTGAGGCGCGGGCCTCGCTGCAGGGCTCGAGTTTGGTGGTGACCGACAACGGGCAGTGCGCCACCCCGGCCGACAGCCTGCGGGGCGTTTACGGCAGCCGGGCGGTTGAGGAGCGGCTGGAGCGGCTGATGAAGCGGCTGGAAGACCGGTAGGTCACGCTGATATTACGTTGCGCGTTTCGTAACTTAATTTCGGAGTTACGTACGCCTACGCTGGGATTGAACATATATCAATCAATTACTTATGAATTGATGTGGCTTGCGATCGACCAGAAGTTGGCGTATAGATTCGTAACTTAATTCGTCTCAAAAGCCAAGTCATGGCCCGTCCCCGCACGCTTCAGCTCCAGACGCTGTTCGACAGCCTGCCTGCCGGCGAGGTGGTGTCCGCGGCCGATCTAATCGATCGCCTCGGGGTCACCCGCACTACCTTGAGTCGTCTAGTGGCCGAGGCGGGGGAACGCGTCGTCCGGATTGGCCGCACCCGCGCCACGGCCTATGCGGTCCGGCAGTACACCGCAGCGGGCAGCGAATGGCCGCTGTTCCGACTGCGGCCCGATGCCAGCCTCGAAGAGCTGGGCACGGTCGTGGCACTCACGGGCGACACCTTCCACGTCGCGGTCAACGCCGCGCGCCCGAATCTGACCCGTTCGCCGGACGAGACCGTCGAAGGCCACTTCCCGGGGCTGCCGTGGTACCTGGACGACCTGCGTCCGCAGGGATTTCTCGGTCGCACCTTCGCGCATCGTCGCGGCCGGGATCTGGGCGTTCCCGACGACCTCAACCGATGGCAGCTGGCCGATACCCTGCAGGCGCTGGTGCGTGCAGGAGGGACCGAAATCGGAGATCTTCTGCTCGGCGGCGATGCGGTGGAGATGGCATTGCGCGGGCTCGACGCGCCAGGTGACCGGGTTCCGGCAGGGGAACGTGCACGCCGCTATCCCGAGCGTGCCGCGGCTGCACTGGAAGGCGAAGACGTAGGCTCGTCGCCCGGTGGCGAGCAACCGAAGTTCACCGCCACGGTGGAGCATGACGGTGGCCGCTACGCGGCGCTGGTCAAGTTCGCGCAGCCCACCGCAGGGCAGGCCGCAGAGCGCTGGGCGGACCTGCTGGTCTGCGAGCACTTGGCCCTGCAGTGCCTGCGCGACGCCGGCATGCAGGCGGCAGCCTCGGAGATCCTCCAGACCGACACGCATACCTTCCTGGAGGTGCAGCGCTTCGACCGCACCGTCGACGTGCTCGGGAGGCGTGGTTTCGTCTCGTTGCTGGCGTTGTCATCGGCCTTCGTGGGCGATGTGACCCTGGACTGGGGAACGGCAGGCGACGCGCTGCTGTCGCAGGGCTGGGTAGATCGCGACGCGCAGGCCACCATGGGCAGGCTGCACGCGTTCGGCCGGCTTATCGGCAACAGCGACATGCATCAGGGCAATCTCGGCTTTCACCTGGTCGATCGCGGCCCGCTGGCGCTGGCACCGGTCTACGACATGCTGCCGATGTCACTGGCGCCTTCGCGCACCGGGGTACTGCGCGCGCCCACGCCGCCGGCGTCCGTCGCCCCGGAGCGCAGCGGCCAGCTTGCGCACCTGCAGTGGGCGGCACCGCTGGCAGTGGATTACTGGCAGCGCGTGGCGGGATCGACGCTGCTGCGCTCGGCGGTACTGCGCGAGCTGGCGGCGGAGAACGCACGCCGGGTGCAGGCGATGGGGCAGCGTTTTGGATGATGTTTGGGTGTGCAGTGGAAAGCGTGCAGGGGGCTCCACTACACTGTGCAGCTGCGGGGGCCTATAGCTCAACGGTTAGAGCAGAGGACTCATAATCCTTTGGTTCCAGGTTCGAATCCTGGTGGGCCCACCACATCAGCATCCCGTAGTGCCGCATGTGGGTTGGAATCCTGCCTTAGTCCCGGTCCGAATTCCCAACCTCCCTGACTCATGTCGCCAGTCCATGCAGTTCGCGGTAGAACTGCTCAAGCGCCTTCAGTTCGCCCTCATAGTCGAAGTCTGCGGTCTCCCGCTCCTTCAACCGTTCGAGTACGTCGAAGCGGAGTCCATCCACGCCGCCGCGATTCCACGCGGCTTGCAGCACTCTGTCTGCGTACTTGCCCATCAGCAGTTCAAAGCGAGCGCGATTGAGCGATGCGTCAACATTGCGGCTCGCGCCCAGCAGGAGGTGGCCGCTTTCGCTGTCACGGATGGCATAGATGCCCATGGGTGGGAAGGCGTCGCGCGCCTGTCGTGCGGCCGCGCGCCGCGCCGCGCGCGACACCGGTGTGTTATCAACGTCCATCGTTCCTTTCCTTGTGACGGTAGTAGAGGCCATGCAGCACAAGCATGGTCAGGAATGCGGCAGGGACGGCCCAGAACAGGCCTTCCAGTCCGAGGCGCTGTTCCAGCGCCGCGGCGACCGGCAGCTCGATGCCAAGGATCGCCGCCATGCTCAGGAGCGCCGGGAGCAGCGCCGCACCGCTCGCACGCATCGCGCCCACAAGCACGTTGCTCCATCCGAGTAGCACTACACTCCAGACCACCGTGCGCACGATGGTGACCGACACGTCCAGCACGGGCCCGGGCTCCAGGAAGACGCGCAGCGCAAACGGTGCGAGCAGATGCGCAGCAACCACGAACAGAGTGGTGACCATCGCGTTCACGCGCAGTCCCGTAGCTACGATTGCAGACAGACGTTCCCGCCGTCCCGCGCCGACGGCATGCGCGCTGAAGATCGCGGCGGCAATGCCCAGGCTCATCGCGGGGAACTGCACCCAGCTCAGCACCTGCGTCGCTGCGCCGTAGGCAGCGGTTGCGGTTGAGCCGTGGCGGTTCACAAGGCTCAGCAGCACGATCTCGGCCAGCGCCATCGCCAGCATCTGCAGTGCGGCGGGCACGCCGATCTGCAGCATGCGCTTGGCGACGGCTGCACTGGGCCTGCAGTGCTGCCAGCCCGTGCGAGCGGCAAGCGGATGGCCGTTCCGACGCCAGCGATGCCTCAACACGACCAGCGCGGCAAGCTGTGCGAAGAGTGCAGATATGGACACGCCGGTCGCGCCCAAGGCGGTGTACGCCACCAGTAGCGGCGTGCACACCGCCCCCACCAGCGTCGCAGCGAGCAAAGCCCACATCGGCGAGGTCGCGTCTCCGGAACCGCGGCTCAACGACATGCCTGCCCACGAGACGAATACACAGGGCATCACCAGCAGCATGGCGCGTGCATAGTCGATCGCGGCGGGCAGGATGTCCTGCGGGGTGCCGAGTGCTCGCATCAACCATGGCGCGCACCATGCGCCGACCATTGCGACGACAAGCCCGACGCCAAGCGCAGCCGACCAGGCTGTCGCAGCCACGCGCCGCAGTTGCGTCGCATCCCGCGCGCCCATTGCCTGGCCCGCCAGGATGGTGGCACCGGCACCCAGCCCGATGATCAACGACAGCAGCAGGAAGAACACCGGAAAAAACGACGCCGCCGTCGCGATGCCATGCACGCCGAGCAGGCGTCCGAGCCAGAAAGCATCGAGCAGTCCGCCCGCGCTTTGCATCGCGTGGGTCAGGATCAAGGGTGCCAGCAGTGCGAGGTAGCGCGCACGCAGCGTCGGTACCGGTGCGGTGGAGGGTGGTGCGTCAGACGCGTTCATGCGGCCTTCCTGGCAATCGGGGGCATGCGGGTTCCCACAGCGCTGCGACCCGCGGCCGCGCTCTGGTTGGAAAGAGAAAAAAAAGGGACGCGGCTTAGGCGGGTGCAGGCTCAGCGAACTGCATGACGTACGTCCGCACGTCGTGCGGCCAGGCGACCATCTGCGCCATCAGCCGCTCGTGGTCGTCGGCGAACAGCGCCCGCGAGGCTTCCTCGAAGCCGGGCAGGTCGCCGGCCAGCGTGGACATTGCCTTATAGGCGCGGTCGCGCGCCTGGCGTGCGCGATCGGCGGCACCGCCCTTGCGCCGCGCGTCGTGTACGAGTTTTCGCAAGGCCACCGATGCGCCGCCCGGCTGCGCCGCGAGCCAGTCCCAGTGCTCCGGCAGAAGCGTCACTTCCCGCGCCACGACACCGAGTTTGGGCCGACCACGTCCTTTGGGAGGTTGGGGGGGGGCCACCACGGTGTAGCGTGCTGCAACCGCATCCTCGCCGCCGCGCAGATCCAGATCCACCGCCTGGCCGGTGTCATCGTTCAAGACCAGCGCATGCGTTTCGGGCTGCGTCTGCTGCGCTCGCAGTACGACCACGGCCACCTCGTGCAAGGGGCCGCAGATGAGACGGCGCGTCTCTACAAAGGCGGTATAGGTCGGGGGCGTGGTTCGGTCCATGCCGGAATAATGCCCGGGTAAAATTCAATCGTCAATAACACCCGGATAAATTACACCCTTTCCGGTTCGATCAAGTCCCGTGCAATATCGGAAGC
>NZ_QAIW01000225.1:0-7912 GCF_003061285.1 Stenotrophomonas sp. HMWF003
TTCGAGGGCTGGCGGGGCATGGGGGTCGCGTTGAGTGCAGAGCTGGCGCCAACGATACCAAATAGCGGGTCGATCACTTCTGATGGGGCCTGCTGGGCATCGCAAGCCGTTCCCGATCCGGTGACAGGATCACAGTCAGCCGGCGTTGCCTCCGTATCGCCCCCTGCGACGCCCCGCATTCACTCTAGGCCCATGACGAAAGCAGACATCGGAAAGGCGCGCTGGGCGCGCGCACGGGCGGCCGCGTTGTGGCAGCAGGCCGACGCACTGGACCTGCAACGCGGTGGCGACTGGCGGGCGAGGGCGAGTCGACGCACTACCGCCGATCGCCTTCGAACTGAGGCGGCGCGCTTCGATGGGATCGTCAACCGACTGCAGCCCGTTGACGACGCTCAGGCGGCTTGAGCAACTGACCCCAAAAAACGGCCCCCCCTATGGCGAGGTCAGGGCGCGCCCGCGCCGGGTCGCGCCAGGCGAGTGCCCCATGACGCGCTTGTAGGCACGACTGAACGCTGCCTGCGACGCGTAGCCCAGGCGCTCTGCCACTACCTCGATGGACAGGCTTTGGTGGGTCAGCCATTGGCTGGCCAACTGCATGCGCAGTTCGGTTACGTAGCGCAGGGGCGCGGTTCCGATGACGGTCTGGAACCGGTCTGCAAAGACAGAGCGTGAGATGTTGGATTCTGCCGCCAGCGCGTCGACGGTCCAGTCACGCCCAGGGTCTTTATGTAACGCAAGCAACGACAGCGATAGGCGCGGGTCGCGCAGGGCCATGACCAAGCCGGATGCGCCGTCGCAACCGCGCTCGACCCAGTCACGGACGATCATCGCGGCCACTGCATCCGCCAGCCGGGCGAGTATGCCTGCATAGCCGATACGTCCGGAGCACACCTCGCGCTTCATCGCGTCGACCATCGGCAACAGCCCAGGGAACTGTGTGGCGTTGCCGTCGCACACCATCACCGCCGGCATCACCTTGCTCAACCCTTGCATGCCGCCCAGATCGAACACCATGCAGCCGTGGAAGAGCACGGCGCTTGGCACGGCATGGGTGCTCGGGCAGGTGTCTATGCCGCTCACCGCGTCACCCAGCGGGGCGGCGTCTATCGTTTCCAGGCACTGGACGGGATGGTCGTCGCCCGACAGCAACGCGTGTTCGTCTCCGCGGGGAAGAAGCACGACATCGCCTGCGGATAGACGGTGTTGGCTGCCGTCTGCGCCGCGAAGAATCGCCGTGCCCACGGCCAGGTAATGGAAGTAGGCATGCCCTGGCTTCGGGGGAAATCCAAGCCCAAAGGTCGGCCCGGTCTGAATGCGCCGGTATTGAACGCCATGCAGCCGCATGCCGGTCAGCAGCTCGCTGATCAGATCGGTGGGCTGGGGTGGGGCGTAGCTCATTGAGACGATCCGGGGTTTCGATCAAAAATACAGGATAGACAATCATAGATCATCCGGACATGCCTCCCTAGACTCTCGGCTGCACGATTGCACTGGGATCTTTGATGAGTAATGACGTAGTTGATGCCGCAGGCGCACCGGATTCTGTGGCCTGGAGTAGCGGGGAGCCGTCTTCATCGGCATGGGTGGCGGTGTTTTCGCTGGCCATGGGTGTATTCGGGTTGCTCACGGCCGAATATCTGCCTGCCAGCCTGTTGACGCCGATGGCGGCGGACCTGGGGGTGTCGGAGGCGCTGGCCGGGCAAGCCGTGACCGTCACTGCGGTTGTGGCCCTGTTCGCTGGCCTGCTGGTGCCGCGGCTGACCCGTTCGATAGACAGACGGCTGGTGCTGCTGAGTTTCACCGGCTTGATGATTCTCTCCAACGCCTTGGTGGCGTTGTCGTCCAGCATGGGCGTGCTGCTGGTGATGCGCGTGCTTTTGGGCGTCGCGCTGGGCGGCTTCTGGAGCATGGCAGCGGCCGTGGCCATGCGGCTGGTGCCGCCGCAGCGCGTGCCTCGCGCGCTCTCCATCATCTTCAGCGGGATTGCGGTCGGCACGGTGGTCTCCGTTCCGTTGGGGAGCTACCTCGGCGGGCTGCTGGGCTGGCGCAGCGCGTTCTGGGCGGCGACGGCGGTAGGTGGACTCACATTTGCGTTCCAGTGGTTCACGCTGCCCCGCATGGCCCCGCGCAAGGCGGCAGTGCCCGAGTCGGTGGTGGGGCTCCTGCGCCGACCAGGCGTTGCGGTGGGAATGCTGGGCTGCGTTCTGGCGCACACCGGTCAGTACGCGCTCTTTACGTACATCCGCCCCACGTTGGAGAGTCTGGGGCAGATGAGCGCGGATGGCCTGGCGCTGATTCTGCTCGGATTCGGTGTGGCGAATTTCGTTGGCACCTTACTGGCCGGCTGGCTCATGGAGCGCAGTTTGAAAGTCACGTTGGTGATCATGCCTGCGTTGGTTGGCGCAGCCGCGCTGGGCATGCTCCTGTTGCCGGTGGGCGTGGGCGGGCTATCGATGCTGGTCGCGCTCTGGGGCCTGGCCTTCGGTGGCGTGCCCGTGGCTTGGTCGAGCTGGGTTGCGCGTGCGGTGCCGGATCAGGCCGAGAGTGCCGGCGGGATGGTGGTCGCTGCTGTGCAGTCGTCCATCGCCGCAGGGGCCGCTTTGGGCGGCCTGGTGTTTGGGTTCGGGGGTATTGTTGCTGTGCTCACCGTTGCTGCGGCGGTGATGCTGCTCGCCAGCCTGCTCATTGCGTTGCGGGTTAGGGTGAGTTCGGCGACGTTGTCGGCGGGTCCGGCGTTTCATATCTAGCCGTCATCCGCCCTGGGTGCTGCGTGATGCAGCACTTGGGGCGCGATGGGCAAAGAATGGCGGGGTAGCACGCTGCCCCATCTGCTCGTGGCAGATCTGATGCTCGTTGTTCTCGAGCCAGCGTGCACCCACATCCACGTCCAAATTGATGTTCGGCGAGAAGCGATACCGCGCCAGCGCAGCCTTGGCGCGCATTTCAAGAAAGTCGCTGGCTTCGTTGTGGCTCCAGCGACGGTCGTTGAGAAAGCTGCCGTTTTCGTCCACCGGCACGTCACGTAGCCGTTTGCCGCCCAGGTTCTGAGTGATGTCCGTGAACTGCAGGGTCAACTCGCCCGTGTCGCCTACGTCGAAGGCGAGCGATGCATCGCCGATCACGCTTTCGCTATCCGCGTTCCAGCGCATGCCCTGTTCGGTGTCGCCGTACAGCCCGGCGCGGTAGTGCACGCTGCCGGCGGTGTTCTTCGGCCCGGTGGCCTCGATGGATGCAGCCCGGAAATCATTGTTGCCGGACTGCAGTCCGATGCGGCGTTCAGGCGTGGCTGTGGACTTGCGCGTCACGTAGTTTACGGCGCCCCCGGCATCGCCGCGCCGTACAGGGCGCCGGCCGGACCCCTCAGGACTTCCGCGCGCTCGATGTTGACCAGCTGCGGCACAGAAAAGCCGGCAGAGGGGGCGCCGCGCAGGCACGCTATGATCGAGAAAAATCCGAAGAAGAGCTGCGAAACACGCTTTCTGCAACGGAAGACGCTTGTTCCCTACGCTGTTTCCTAGTGGGCAGTGGGTTAAAATTTGGTAGCTATGCAGCGAATAAAATAGCGTCCGATTGAAGGTCTTCTTGGATTAGACGGCTCAGGGAGTCAGCTCTACCCTGATTTATCATTCGGAGATTTCAAGATTTATCTTGAACGTGGAATCTCTTGATGCTATCGGGATGACGCTGTTGTCCATCTACTACACCATCGTTCTCGTGTATCTCAATGGTCAATTCCCTGCATTCGCGAGATACGCGAAAGTCAGTGAATGCTTCGGATGGGCCGGTTGCCCAGAAGCTCTGACTATTGCCCACAATTCCAGGGCTGTTATCCCATGCGACTGCAGTGGGCCTAAGTCCCATTAACCAGCCGGAGTTCAACTCGGCTCCGCTTTCTCGAGGGATGCCAGTCAGCGTCAGCCGAATATTGTGGCCGCTTTTCAACTTGGCAGCCAAGCAGTAGCGCTCCTCAGCAAGAATTGTCTGGTTGTCCTCCATGGCCAAGAGGTTGCGGCGATTTTGAACTTCCTTGGGGTATTCCAATCTGTCAGCGGCGATCGCGCTCTGAATCATCGCAACCGCAGCGCCTAAGGCTGGGACCTGTTCGCCCTTTCGAAAGCGCTCCAGGTTGAATTCAACAGGTTGTATGCCTGCCAAGTCAGAGAGATAGCTGCGTTTGTCTCCTCGAGGCGTAAGCAAGAAGGCGCGATGAATTCCATGCTTAGCCGCGAAGTAGCCCAGTTCAAAGACTACGTTCATGCGAGGTACGAGAAATACCTCATCGCCCTTGTGCAGAGTGTCGTCAGGAGTAAGTACAAAGATCCCATATGCATGGTTGTCGACGGCATTGGTGAAGGACTCGAATGCGCTGCGTCCTGGCTGAAAAACATCTTGAGTCCAGACAGTCGGGTCGCATTTGTAATCAAGCTGGCGCTGAAGAGCGTTTGCCACATCGAGTGGCTCTTGGTCGGAAGCTGACAGGATGAGGACTCTCGGACGACTGGCCATTGCTATAAAACCCCTTTTTGAATTGTCAAGTTCGAATGTGCTTCTCGTGTTTCCGTTGGCCTGCTCAAGCTCCTCATTTGTGGATGATGGCGACAAGTCCCGTTATGGCGCCAAGAAGGCCAGTCAAGGCTGATAGCCAAACCGTAAGCTGAGCTCGGCTTTCGTGGAGCGCTTTCTTCTCTTTCCGGATTTCTTCTCTAAGTAGCTGAATACCCATGTCGGTGAGATACCAGCCGCCGGTCTGACTTCCTTCGTACCAGTAGTTAGAAAGGCTGCCATCGGCGTTGCGAATACTCGGTACTGGTACCCGGAGCTTTCTTGACTCTTTGAGAAGTCCTCTGGTTAGGTGGCCATCCTCTTCCTCCTGGCACATTCCTAGCTCGAAGTGTCGACTGGATTCAAGTGAGAGAATCTCATCAAGTTTGCCTGCTCGGCGAGCGGTGGCAATCTCATTCGCGTAGCAATTGTTTATGCGTGCTCTCGACCGCCCCAAGAGAAATCGAGCGGGAAGAATTACTTGGGCGATTCGATGAGTTTTCACAGCCTCTTCTACTCCGCACTCAGGATATTTTCGGACAGGCTCGCGGCGAGTTGTAAGTACCTGTCAGCTTCATCCTGAGTAAGGCTGAAATCTGACAGGTGTACAGCTTGATTTCGTAGCACCCTGAGTTGCTTAAGGAGTAGAGCGTTACTTGATGGTAATTTACCTATTCGTATCAGCTCTTCAACAAATAGGGGGGCGTTAACCTTTGGTATGCTGGCACCCTGCACAAATCCTGATTTGGCGGCAGCCTCTTCAATCAATACCCAGGCCTCAAGAATTGAAGCGCGCGGTGACACCTCTGCGATACGACGTAGCTGTTCTAGCCGGCTGGATAGCTCTGGCTGTGCAACCCGCTCCCGGATTGGGGGGATGACGGCGGCACTCGCTTCTGCTTTTGCCAAGCCATCAGCGAAGCTTGCCTCGGCATCTCGGTATTTCAGTTGCGATATTCGCTTCAGGAGAGCGCGGACGTCGCTTTTGAAAAGTAGCGCCACCCCGACGACCGCAACCGGCCATGCAATTCCAACCAAAAGGTTTACAACTAACTCCATGTCATCCCCTAGTGCACACTGCGAACAAGCCTGTCATCTCACGTCCCGCTTTCTATAAAACTTGGGATGTCAGTCTGGGCGTTTCAAAAATCGTTCCACAATTCTATTGTCCTAGCCTCTATTGGTCTAGAGACGTCATCTGAGTAGAAGCCATTGGCAATGCGCGTGTCTGCTCGGTTGGGCAGTCTTTGGATGTCCAGCTGGACAAGTCCGCCAAAGCGGGTTGCGGGAAGGTCTACCAAGAGACGCTCTCTGACCGTCAGGCGGAGTCGGTTGCCTCGAACTGGTGGATGACGGAGAGCTCACCAGCGTTCGCGCATTGGAGCTGCTTCAGCCTTGCCGATACGAATTGGGGCTAACCAATCTTACGATAACCTGCATCCAGCTGAATAAGGTAGGCGCTTTCGGAAGGGTCCCTTGAGGGTGCGGGTTGAACGTGGAACTTGCCAATGTTCTTATGCTAGCCGGGCAACTAGAGGAACCATAGATCCCGGAGGCGTCCACGTGCTCAGCCTGCCATGCATGAAGGGCTGTGCGTCCCTCGTCAGGCATGTTTGAGTAGCATCCGTGCATAGCTTCTGCGTAATCGCGGAAAGACATTGTCATCAGGAAGAGTCCTGGCACTTAGCGCTTGCCCTAGCCATCAGTTCGGCTGCCAACTTTCGCCGACCTTGTAACAGACTTGTGGCATGGGTATTTGATCGGCATGCCGCCTTGGCCTCGCGCATGAAGTCGACGACACGCTCTTTCCAAATGCGCTTCTTCACGACGAATCTCCTTCTCGTTGAAGACTGGACTCCATGCCCCCCTCCCTGCTCAGGCTTGGGAGGATGATGTCGGAGTGTTGCCAGATGGTCAGCAGAACTTGCTAACGGGCGCATCGATCACCAATGGCATCGGTGGGCTCGGTAAAAAATCATTTGAGTTTTGCGAGACCTATTAGATCCTGCACGATGTTCCGAAGATGGTGAGCAAGGCCTTCAATATCGCGACGATGAGCCGTATAGAAACGACTATGGGCGGATTTGTCACCGGCCTCTTTTAACTCCGTAAGGGCTCTCTTCGCAGCTCGACCCAGGTTGAATTTCGGTTCTGCAAGGATCTTTGCTACCAGATCCCGCAGGAACATGAAATCCCCGGCGGTGTCTTTAATTTCAGACGCCATCCCGTTCGCTTCGTACACCTCGATGATCAGCGTCTCCACCAGCCGCCTAATCATCACTGCAGCGGCGTCATACCAGCCGTTGTCGTACGAACCGTTGATCTGATGGGCTATGCGTTCAAGGTAGGGGCGCGTTCCTCGCACGAGCGCGAAGTTGATAATGTTGTCGCCGACACTGGTACCCCCCTCCTCAGGAGGGGGGGGCTTACGTCGGACATCACTCTGCAGTGCCCGAATCCCCAACATCGCCGTTTCAATGTCCATGCGGCTCAGCCTTTGAGGGGTAGGTGCTTTGCCATGCTTTCGAAGATCTTATCGATTTGTTCTGGCGAGCTATCAGGGGAAATATGGATCTGGATATCAACGTGAAGCTTTGGACTAAAGCCCTTCCTCTCTTCGGGCTTGATTTCATCCACATTCGGCCGATCGATTTGTGGCGTCGAGACCACTTTTGCTCGGACGCTCGCCTTTGCCGCCGGCTTCGGTTTAGCCTCTGCCCCTCCGCCGTTCTTCACCCTTGCAGCGTCCCTCCTAGTCAGGTCACCCTCCAGCAAAAGCAGATACATTGAAGCGTACGCGCTAGATGCAGCCCGACCGGAACGGGTGTCGCGGCTAAACCAATTCGCCACACTTTGGAGCTTCGCTCCAGGTTCGTGAAATAGGTCAAGCAATTCCGCAGGATAAGTCGCATCAAGCATCGTTCGACAAGCGCCCGCATAGCTGGCGTCGTCCCGCCAATCGAATGCCAGATCGGTAGGCCTATTGTCAGAACCGACAAGGCCCAAGGTCTTGAGTGGAGGAATAAGGTTCCCAGCTGATGAAGTGCCAATATTCAGAACCGAGGCCAGATACGAAGCCGTAACCTCGGTCGGCGTCTTTTGCTTGAATCGATCGCGGATACCAAACCAATTTGCCTTTGGAATCTTCGGGTACGACTTCTTCTTTTCCTCAGCCATTCTTCCCTCCCCAGGAAACCTCGTACCCCCGGGTAGCTGCTTGCTTCTCGGGGCTCTAATGGGTCGCAGAGCTACTCACGCGGTGCGGAACCGTGGCTTGACCCGCGATAGAGAGCATACCGCGCCGACGAGAGTAAGCGGTACAGCGCGCTACTTGCAGGCTCAGGTCGGCCGATTTGGCACTCCTAAGGCC
>NZ_QAIW01000226.1:0-2296 GCF_003061285.1 Stenotrophomonas sp. HMWF003
AGCTGGTACTGATGCCCACCCTGATGCGGGCCAAGCGCCACGCGCTGTTCCGTTTCGATGCCCTGGGCAACCGCGCCGCGGCCGTGTTCGACCAGCGCTGGCAGGCCGCCGGGACCGATGACGCCGCCGCCACCGCAGGCACGGCCGAGGCCGACACGCTGCTCGACCACGGCGACGCCTCGGCCTATGCGGATTTCAGCGGGGTGTACCAGGGGCTGGTACGCATGTCGGCGGTGCCGTTCACGCGCTGGAACCTGCTGTGGATCGCCCTGCATGCGGCACTGCCGCTGTGCCCGCTGGCGTTGATGGCGATGTCGGTGGACGAGCTGGTGAAGAAGCTGGTCGGCATCCTGGCCTGATCTGCGGTGCGCGGTCAGCGTTGCAGCGAGCGCGACACGAACGGCACCCCGTCCAGTGCCGCCTGCACGGCCAGCAGCAGGTCGTCGCCGGCATCGGACTTCAGCACATAGCTGCACACGCCCAGCGCCATTGCCTGGCGCACCATCTGCAGCTCCGCGTGCACGGTGATGAACACCACGCCGAGCACCGGGCGTTGCGCGCGCAGGCGCCGCGCCGCGTCCAGGCCGCTCAGCCCGGGCATGGCGATGTCGGTCACCACCACATCCGGCAGCATCGACCGCGCTGCCTGCACCAGCGATTCGCCGTCCTGGACCAGCCCGATCACCTCGAACTGCTGGCGCAGCAGGCCGCGAAGCTGGCGCCCCATCGCACATCCATCCTCGGCCAGCAGCACACGGACCGCATTCATGGCTTCCGCCCGTTCGACGCGTGGGTCGATGGTGGGCGGGCGCGATGGGCCGGACAAGGGAAAAACAACGGGGCCAGGGCAAGTAAATCTACTTGCCGCCGCCCGCACGCTCAGTGCCGGATCAGGCCCTCCTGCTCGGCCTTGCGCACCAGCTCCAGCGTGCCGTGCACGCCCAGCTCCTGCATGATCGCGTACTTGTGCGACTCCACGGTGCGCACCGACACGCCCAGCTCGTAGGCAATCTGCTTGGATCGCAGCCCCAGTGCCACGTACTCCAGGATGCGCAGCTGCTTGTCGGTCAGGCTGTACGGGCGTCGCCCGGAGCAGACGATCGCATGGGCGGCAAGCGTGGGCGTCACGTAGGTCTGCCCATCCATGATGCCGGCCAGGGCGCGCATCAGTTCGTCGCCCGCTGAACTCTTCAGGATGTAGCCACGCGCGCCGGCCCGGATCGCTTCGGCGGCGACGCTCGACTCGTCATGCATGGTCAGGAACACGAACGGCATCGCATAGCCTTCGCCACGCATCAGGCGCATCGCGTCGATACCGCTCATGCCGGGCATGCTGATATCGGCCACCACCACGTCGGGCGGATCACGCCGCACCGATTCGACCAGCTGCTCGCCCGACCCCACCAGTTCGATGGTCTCGAAGCTGTCGGTCAACAGCCGTTCGATGCCCTGTGCCACCAGCATGTGATCATCGGCGACCACGACCCTGCGGAACTGCGTTGAAAGCGAACGCTCACACATCACGCTCATTGCGGTTTCTCCGTCGGTATCAATCGTCCCCTGATTGAGCTGGAGCCAATCGTGCGCCGATGTCCGGCCTGGATGCCGGCGAGGTACGTGCGCGTGGCTGCAGCGAGCTGACCATGCGAGCACTTCCGTGACGACGTTGTGATGCGCGAGGGGCGTGTATTCGTGGGTCCGCTCAGCCGCGCAGTGTGTCGCGGGGACATTCCCCAAAGACAGTGCGGTAGGTCACAGAGAAGCGCCCCAAATGGGCAAATCC
Organism: Stenotrophomonas sp. HMWF003; assembly: GCF_003061285.1. NCBI lineage: Bacteria > Pseudomonadati > Pseudomonadota > Gammaproteobacteria > Lysobacterales > Lysobacteraceae > Stenotrophomonas > Stenotrophomonas sp. HMWF003. The sequence goes on from NZ_QAIW01000226.1 coordinate 1,784, forward strand.
GCAGCGCGTGGCGATTTCAGTCACGCTGCCCTCCCGGCCGGCGTGCAGCAGTGCACTGCGCGCCAGATTCAGCCGGGCCATCTGGTGCCAGTGGCAGGGACCGTGCCCGTACACGTCACGGAACAGGCGCTCCAGCTGGCGCTCACCCACGCCCAGAGCAAGCGACAGCCCGCGGCTGTCGAAGGGTCGGTCGAGCTGTGTTTTAAGGTAGCGCTCGGCGCGGCGCACGATCGCATCGCGCTGGCGCTCGACCCAGTTGCCCACTGCACGGCACTCCGGCCCACGGTCGCTGGCGGCCACCGCATCGATGAACACCCCCAGCAGCAGCTGCGCCTGCGCCTGTACCTGATCCAGGCTGACCAGCCCCTGGCGAGCCGCGGCGTCGTCCAGCACGGTGGCCACGCCGTCGCGCAACGCCTGCGCTTCGACCGGCGCGGCGGGCTGGCTGTACCACCCCTGCCGCGGCAGGCGCAGCTCACGCCCGGCCCGCTCCAGCGCGGCCCGCTGCAGAAC
>NZ_QAIW01000226.1:2306-9042 GCF_003061285.1 Stenotrophomonas sp. HMWF003
GCACGGCCCACTGCCAGCCGCCCGGGCTGGGGCGGACGTTCAACTCGCTGTCTTCGGCGAAGACCATCACCTGGCCCGCCCCGATCCAGCGCCCGTTGGCCCACATCGGTTGCGTGCAGGACACCGCCATCGCCAGCGCCACCATGCCCTCGCCAAACGTGCCGCTGGCGAAAATCGGCAGCGAATACGCGCCGCTGTCCAGGCTGAACTCGGGGAACACCAGCCGCTGCAGACATGCACGGAAGTGGCCTGCACCCAGCAGCCGCTGCTCGAAACGGGTATCGCGCACCACACCCAACAGGGCATCGGCGTCGAAGCCATCGACCACGAAGCGGGTGTACGGCGCCAGCGGTTCGTCCATGCCAACTCCTCGCAACGGGTCGGAAATCGGATAGCAGGCAAGCGGCGGAAGTGCTTAGATCGGCGCGATTGTGCTTCCGATCAAGTGCCACGACAAGCGCTTCCCGCGCGTTCCCGATCTACACTCCAGCTACGGTGCACAGAGCTGCATGATCCAGGTGGCGAGCCCCGTCAAACCGATCCGCCTTGAGCCTTCGGACCCGAACGTCCCCCGCTCCACCGCTGGCCAACCCGCCGCCTCCACATCATCTTCACCCGACCTGCGCACGGTGTTCACCTGCGTGCTGCCGCTGGTCGTCGGCTGTCTGCTGGGTCAACTGCTGCCCAACGTGACCCAGATCCCCGGCCTGCGCATGCATGTCCTGTGGCTGCCCGGTCCGCTGCTGCTCGGCTGGCTGCTGTGCGTTCCGCATTCGGCATGGCGCACGTGCGTGCTGTCGGCGTGCGCCGGTACGCTGCTCGGTGCCCTTCTGATACCCGACACCGCCGTGGCCCGGCTGCTTGCCAGCCTGGGCGAGGTTGCCCTGGTGGCAGGCACGGCCGCGCTGCTGCTGCGCTGGCGGGGCGAGCGCGCGGTGCTTGAAGGCTACCGCGAGATCGTCGTGTTCATGCTGCTGGGGTGCGTTGCCCTGCCCGCCTGCAGTGCGGGCTGGCAGCTCCTCGTGCGCGGCAGCGGCGCGGGCGCGTTGCCGCATGCCGACCTGCTGGCGGCCGCCCTGTGCAGCAGCGTGAGCTACCTGCTGATCGTGCCGGCCGTGGTCAGCATCGATCGGCTGGTGCGCAGTCCCGAACGCCGCCAGGGCTGGCACTGGCGCAGCATTGCGCTGGCCCTCACCCTGCTGGGGGCGCTGGGCCTGTTCTGGCAGGTGGACTGGGACCACGCGGCGATTACGCCGCTGCTGGCGCTGGCGCCGATCCCGCTGCTGGTGTGGGCGCTGATCATGTTCGGCGTCAGTGGTGCCAGCCTGGGCATGCTGGCGGTGGCGGTTCTGGGCATGCAGCTGGGCCTGGAAGGGCTGGGACCGTTCGGGTCGGACCCACCCAGCCACGACCTGGTGCCTGCGCAGGCGTGGACGCTGGGCACCGGCTTTGCACTGCTGTTCCTGGGTGCACTGTCCGAACAGAAACTCTCCAACCACCTGCAGCTGCAGCAGGCCTATCGTCGGCTTGGCGAAGTGACCGGGCGCATGCTGGTGGTGCAGGAAGAAGAGCGCACCCGCATCGCGCGCGACCTGCACGACGATGTCAATCAATCCCTGGCGGCGATCTCGATCCGGCTCAGCGCACTGCGCAACCAGGTCGGCACGGATGCGCGCGCCACTGTCGTCGAGCTGCAGGAGCAGCTGCTGTCGGTGTCCAACGATATCCGATCGATCTCCCACGAACTGCATCCGAGCATCCTGCGGTTCACCGGGCTGGCCAGCGCACTGGACGCGTTCTGCATCAAGCGCAACGCGCGCGGCACCCTGCGGCTTCGCTGTCGCATCGAACAGCCGCCGCGATTGCGCGACGACCAGGAGCTGAGTCTGTTCCGGATCGTGCAGGAAGCGCTCAACAACGTGGACCGGCACGCGCAGGCCAGCGTCGCCGAGGTCCTGGTTGCCGTGCACGGCATGGACCTGGTGCTGCGCGTGGACGACGACGGCCGTGGCCTGCCTGCGCCAGGCCGCCGACCGGTGGCACCGGGGCTGGGCATGATCAGCATGGAAGAGCGTGCCCGCCTGCTCGGCGGCACCCTGGTGGTGGGCCGCAGCCCGCTCGGCGGCACCCGGGTGGAAGTGCGCTTCGCGCTGGACACGGCCGACGAGACGGCGCTTGACCGGTAGTTTTACTGGCGCTTCCCGCGTAGGAACCCGCTTGTCCGGTGCGCGCGTTCCTTCCAGATTGCCAGGCAGTGCTGGCCATGACGGCCACCCTGCGGGAGGCTGACATGCGTGTTGTGAATCCACTGGTGGTGCTGCCCCTGGTACTGGCCGGCTGCGCATCCGGCCCATTGCAGCCCCCGCCCCCACCGCCGGCGGCTGCCGCGCCGGCGCGGGTGGTTCCCGAACTGCGCCCGGGCATTCCGGCCGGCTACCTGGGCCGTGCACTGCCCGACAGCCTGGCCCTGCTGCCACCGCCCCCGGCCAAGGGCTCGCCCGGGTTCGCCCAGGACCAGGCCATCAGCCGCGCCGCGCAGAAACTGCGCCGCACGCCCCGTTACGCGCTGGCCACGGCCGACGCCGACCTGCGCTTTCCGCACGTGGCCAGCGCGTTCTCCTGCGCACTGGGCATTCCGATCAGCCAGCAGGACACCCCGCGCCTGTACCTGCTGCTGCAGCGCAGCCTGGTGGATGCCGGGCTGGCCACCTACGCCGCCAAGGATCACTACAAGCGCACCCGCCCGTTCGTGTTCTACAAGGAGGCCACCTGCGCGCCTGCGGACGAAGCGCAGCTGCGTACCGACGGTTCCTACCCGTCCGGGCACACCGCGATCAGCTGGACCTGGGCACTGCTGCTGACCGAGCTCAGCCCCGGCCAGGCCGATGCGCTGCTGGCACGCGGCCGCGCGTTCGGCGAGAACCGGCTGATCTGCAACGCGCACTGGCAGAGTGATGTACTGCAGGGACGCGCCGTCGCCGCCGGTGCACTGGCCATGCTGCATGCCAACGCCGACTTCAACGACGACATGGCCGCGGCCCGCGCCGAGATCAGCAGCCTGCGCGGCAGCGGCGTGCCCGCCAGCGGCTGCGACGCCGAGGCCGCGGCGCTGCAGATCCGTATTCCCGGCGTGCAATAGCCCCATCGCGGTGTAACGCTGCGTCCCGGCGACCCGCCCTGCGTTACGCGCAGCAGCGTGCGATGCTGCGCGCATTCCCACTCCAGCACGGCGCCGCCCATGGCACAGGTTCAGATCGTTTCCGAAGGCCCCAACTACCGCCACCACATCCGCAGCGGCGAGCACGAGGTGATTGCTGACGAACCGGCCACGCTCGGTGGCCAGGGGGCCGGCCTGGCCCCGTTCGACCTGTACCTGGCCTCGCTGTCGGCCTGTACCGCGATCACCCTGCGCATGTATGCGGAAAAGAAGGGATGGGAGCTGGGCACCTTTCGCGCCGAGTTGAGCTCCTCGCGCGATGCCGACGGCAAGCTGCTGGTGCACCGCGTCCTGCATGCCAGCGCTGCGCTGAGCGACGCGCAGTGGCAGCGCCTGCTCGAGGTGGTCGAAAAGACCCCGGTCACCCTGGTGATGCGGGACGGCGCCACCATCACCAGCGAACGCGGGCCGGCCTGAACCGCCCTCACCTGTCGGTAACAATCTAAGAAAACCGGTCCCCGCTGCATCCGTCCCGCCGCTTCGCGCGTAGATCCTGCTGCGTCACTTGGACGCTACTGCTGGGACCCTGCACATGAAAAGCTCGCTGACCGGTCTGCTTCTGATTGCCTGCCTGTCCACCGCCGCCGCGCCGCTGGCGTTCGCGCAGGCGCCGATGGCAGGCCACGACCACGCCATGGCCGCCAACCCGATGGTGGGCGGTGCACCGATGTACGCCACCAAGGACATCATCGACAACGCCGTCGCTTCCAAGGACCACACCACCCTGGTTGCCGCGGTCAAGGCCGCCGGCCTGGTCGATACCCTCAAGGGCACGGGCCCGTTCACCGTGTTCGCGCCCACCAACGCCGCCTTCGCCGCACTGCCCAAGGGCACGGTCGAGGGCTTGTTGAAGCCGGAGAAGAAGGCCGACCTGACCAAGGTGCTCACCTACCACGTGGTGGCCGGCAACCTCGACAGCACCGCGCTGCTGGCCCGGATCAAGCAGGGCGGCGGCAAGGCCGCACTGACCACCGTGCAGGGTGAAACGCTGACGGCCCGCCAGGTTGGCAAGGGCATCACCCTGACCGACAGCAAGGGCGGCACCGCCCGCGTCACCATTGCCGACGTCCGCCAGAGCAACGGCGTGATCCACGTGGTGGACAAGGTGCTGATGCCCTGACCGACGTGCCGCGCAACCGCGGGCGGCGACGCTGCAGGAACGGGCGTCGCCGCGGGACGGGTAAAGGATGACCTGGCCCGCCACCCCGGTGCGATGACGGGGGAGACATCCTGCAAGGGCGACGAGCCAGGTCAAAGAACACCCCGGTCGATGCGGGAGAGATGCATCGACACAGGGCACCAACGGGGGGAGACGCGCGGCAATGCGCCGCGCCAGGGCTCAGCGCGCCTGCGCCAGGCCGGAGATTTCCACGCGACGATTCGGCGCCAGGCAGGCAATCACCGCCTGGCGGTTGCCCTGCGTGCAGTTCACCAGCGGATCGGCCTTGCCGCGCCCTTCGGCCACGATCGCCGCCGCCGGTACCCCGCCCTGCACCAGCGCATCGCGGACGGCCTGTGCGCGCCGGTGCGACAACACCTGGTTGTACCCATCGCTGCCGATCCGGTCGGTATAGCCCAGCACCTGGATGGTCTGCACCTGGCTGGCGCTGCGAACCTGCTGCAGCAGCGCGTCCACGCTGCGCCGACCGGCCTCGGTGAGCGTGGCACTGTCAAAGGCGAACAGCGCATCGGCCGACAACCGCACCGGCTCGCTGGGCATCGGTGCCGGCGGTGGCGGCGGTGGGGGCGCCGGTGGCTGCAGTAGCGCCGCGCACGCCTGCGGCTTCCAGTAGCCGGCCTGGGCCACGCCCTTGGCATCGAAGTGCACCTGGAACTGGCAGGTGAAGTAGTCGCCGTCGGGATTGCTGCGGAAGTTGAACAGGTAGTTCCACTCGTGCACGCCCCACATGCCTTCGCCGAAGTGCGGTGTACCCAGCAGGGTGTACAACTGGCGCTTGGTCATCCCGCGCGCGAACAGGCGCAGGCTGTCCAAGTCGACGAACAGGCCTTCCTTCAAGGTGGCCCGCTTCGGATCGGGGAACGTCACCTCCCCCGCCTCCGGCGTGACCGCAGCGCCTTCCGGCACATCGCCCTTGTGCTTGCCGCCGCTGGCGCAGGCGCTGAACAGCAACACCGCCAAGCCCAGCGACAGTGAGCGAAGCAACGGCGTGTGGTCGTGTGCAATCGATGATGTGGACATGGATTCCCCCTGGTGCGCGGAGCCGCGCTGGAATCCCCGGTGCGGCAGGCCGCCGGCACCGGGAACGAGTCACTGCGAACGTTTCAGTACGTCAGTACGGCGCGCTCACCACTGGATGCCCGCACCAACCGACACCCCGCCTTCGCCACGGCTGTTGGTGGTCCCGGCCACCTTGTAGATCCAGCGGCCGCCCTCGGACACCCCGGAAATGCCCACCGCCACGCCGGACTCGCCGTTGTAGCTGCCGGCGGCCACCGCGGCCATGCTGCGCCCGGCCTCGTACGGCTGCGGCAGCCCGGCCACCGCCATTGCCGCGGCCACGCCGGCCGAGGCGCGGTCGTCGGTACGGCGCAGGTTGCGGTCGAACGAATCGAAACGCTCGTCGGTGTACGCCTTGGACCAGTCCAGCGTCTGGTTCATGCCGGCACGCAGCTGGTCCACGTTGACCGCGTCGGTACCGGCCGTGCCGGCGGCGACGTTGCGCACGGTGGTCGGCCCGGTGCTGGTGCTGCCCAGGGTGACGCTGTTGAGGTTGGTGGTGCCGTTGACGTTGCTGTCGTAGCGGATGGTGCCCTGCTGCGACGCCTGCAGCTGGCGCACATTCACCGCATCGGTGTCGGCGCTGCCATCGCCGACGTTGGTGATCTGGCGCTCCGCGCCCGCGCTGCCCACCGACACCGTGTTGTCCCGGGTGGCCACCGAGCCGGCGCCCAACGCCACCGTGTTGCTGCCCTGTGCGCTGGCGCCGTTGCCCAGCGCGGTGCTGTTGGCACCGCTGGCGCTGGAACCGGCACCACCGGCGGCGGCATTGGCGCCGGTCGCCGCGGGGGCGGCCAGGTTGTTGCTGTTGTTCACCTGGAACATGCCCGAGGTGCCGTTGTTGATGTTGTTGATCTGGGTGTCGGTGTAGGCCTTGGACTGGTCGATGGCGTAGTTCACGCCGTTCTGCAGCTGGCCCACGTTGACCGCGTCGTAGCGGTCGGAGCCGTCCGCCACATGGGTGACCTTGCGTTCACTGCCGGTGCTGCCCACCGACACTTCACCGGCCGAACTGCTGCCGCCGGCCGCGCCGAACGCACCGGTGTAGCCGCTCTGCGCGCCCACGCTGGCCACCGACCCGCTGCCCAGCGCCACGCTGTTGTCGGCACTGGCGGTGGCCCCATCGCCGATCGCGGTGCTGCCACTGCCGCTGGCCGACGCCAGCGGGCCGATCGCGATGCTGTCGGCGCCGGTGGCACTGGCCGCGGCCTTGGTCGAGTTGACCTGCACGAACGGGCTGCCCGCACCCGGCTGGATCTGATCGATGCGGGTGTTGAGGT
>NZ_QAIW01000227.1:0-6509 GCF_003061285.1 Stenotrophomonas sp. HMWF003
GGCCCAAACGCTGCACAGCAGCGTTTGGGGCGACGGCGCACAGCGCCGTCGCATCCCGCGCCAGATACAAAGAAAAAGGGCTGCCCGGTGGGCAGCCCTTCTTCTTTGTATCTGGCGGAGAGGGGGGGATTCGAACCCCCGAGGCGCTATAAACGCCTGCCTGATTTCGAGTCAGGTACATTCAACCGCTCTGCCACCTCTCCAGATGGTCCCGGCGAACCGGGACGCGAATGATACGGGCAGGACGCGCTGACGACAAGTCATTCCGCACCCAGGAAGTGAATTTCTTCTGTATGGATACCTTGCCGGATGTCCGGCGGGCCGCGATCATGCCGTTATCCCCCGCAACGTCCCTTTGGCTGCAGCCCACCCATGATCGAATTCGGACATCTCACCCACCCCGGCCTGCGCCGTGACCTCAACGAGGACACCTACTACGGCGATGGCGAACTGGCGTTGTGGCTGGTGGCCGATGGCATGGGCGGGCACGCCTGCGGCGAAGTGGCCAGCGCGCTGGCACGCGAGACCATCGTGCGCGAGATCCGCCACGGCGCGACGCTGGCGCACGCCATCCGGGTGGCCGATGAAGAGATCATCCGCACCTCGCGCCGCCGCAACGACAGCCTGCCGATGGGCACCACCGTGGTGGCCGCGCGGGTACAGGGCAACCGGTACGAGGTGGCCTGGGTCGGCGACAGCCGCGCCTACCTGTGGCGCGACGGCCAGCTGGCCCAGCTCAGCCAGGATCACAGCGTGGTGCAGGAAATGGTGGCCCAGGGCAACCTGACCGCCGAGCAGGCGCGCGCCCATCCGCACCGCAACGTGGTGACGCAGGCGCTGGGGGTGACCGACCCGGCGCACCTGAACGTGGCCACCACCACCGGCGAACTGCGTCCGGGCATGCAGCTGCTGCTGTGCAGCGACGGGCTCACCGAGGAAGTCGAGGACACCGGCATCGCCCGCACCCTGGCCTTCGATGACGCCAGCGCGCAGGAATGCGTGGATACCCTGGTGGCGGCCGCGCTGGATGGCGGCGGGTCGGACAACATCACCGTGATCCTGGTGCGCTGCCATTGATTGACCCCGGTCACGACCAACGATCGTGACCTGCCGTTTCATCGCATGAGTGGATCACGACCGTTGGCCGTGATGCCCTCACGCCACCGCTTCTTCCACCTTCGGCCCATCCCAGATGGCATGGCCGGCCTTCTTGCGCAGCTTGGCCAGCCGCGCTTCGTGCGCGTCCAGCTCGGACGCCGTGGCCACCACGCGCGGGCGCGGCAGCAGGCGCGAGGTATCGAAGGCCTGCGCATGCGCGGTACCGCGCTTGCCGTCGTCGGCCGAACCAAAGCCGATTTCCTCCTGGCCCGAGGTCAGCGCGATGTACACATCGCCCAGGATCTGCGCATCGAGCAGGCCGCCGTGCAGCTGGCGGTGCGCGTTGTCCACGCCCAGCCGCTTGCACAATGCGTCCAGCGAGTTGCGCTGGCCGGGGAAGCGCTCGCGCGCCATCTTCAGCGTATCGATCACCGTGCAGCGGTCGGTGATCCTGCCGTACTGGTCGCCCAGCAACGACAGCTCGTTGTCGAGGAAGCCGATATCGAACGCGGCGTTGTGGATGATCAGCTCGGCGCCATCGATGAAGGCGAGGAACTCCTCGGCGATCTGCGCGAACACCGGCTTGTCGGCCAGGAACTCCAGGGTCAGCCCGGTGACTTCCTGCGCGCCCTGTTCGAATTCGCAGTCCGGCTTGATGTACTGGTGGTAGTTGTTGCCGCTGGGACGGCGTTCAAGCAGTTCCACACAGCCGATTTCGACGATGCGGTTGCCCTTCCGCCATTCCAGGCCGGTGGTTTCGGTATCAAGGATGATCTGACGCATGGGCTCAGTGTACCGGGCCGGCGGCACGGATCCGGATCGCGGCGTCGCGCGCCAGCTGGTCCACGCGTTCATTGTCGGGGTCGCCGGAATGGCCCTTCACCCAGCGCCAGTCGATGGTATGCATCAGCGTGGCCGCATGCAGGCGTTCCCACAGTTCGCGGTTCTTGACCGGGTCGCCGCCGGCGGTCTTCCAGTTCTTGCGGATCCAGCCCGGCATCCACTGGGTCAGGCCCTGGCGGACGTACTGCGAGTCGGTGAAGAGCACGATGTTGCACGGCTCGGTCAGCGCTTCCAGCCCGGAGATGGCCGCCATCAGCTCCATCCGGTTGTTGGTGGTATGCGCTTCGCCACCGCTCAGTTCACGCTCGTGCGCGTTGTAGCGCAGCAATGCCGCCCAGCCACCGGGGCCGGGATTGCCGAGGCAGGAACCGTCGGTGTGTATTTCAATTGTTTTCATTGCAGTCCAGATCAGGTCGCCACGGTACCGGCCCATCGACGGACCGGCAGTGGCGTAGGTCCCGGCAGGGCCGGGGTGCGTTTCTCGGCGGTGAACAGGCAGGCCGCGCGCAGGGGCGCGAAGCTGCGCTGGCCCGGGGCGCGGTCACGCCACATCGGCCCCAGGTAGCTCAGCCCATCACAGCTCAGGCCGGCCTGCTCCAGGGTGTGCCGCAGCCGCTGCGGGCTGCGCACGACCAGGCCGTGCTGGCGCCACTGGCGGCGGTAGGGGCTGAACGGGTTGAGCGTGGACAGCCACAACCGGCCACCGGGCATCAGCACCCGCTCGCACTCGCCGATCAGCTGCTCGGCGTCGCGGGCGGTGACGTGCTGCAGCACGATGGCGTTGACGCTCTCGTCCGGCAGCGGCAGCGGCAGGCCACAGCGGGTGTCGCCGGCGAAGCCTGCGCCGTCGCGGTGCAGGCGCAGTCCGCGCCCGGGAAGGTCCGGCAGGGCCGCCCAGGCGGCTGTGGGCGCCACCCACAGCCACGGGGTGACCGGGCGCTCGGCCAGCAACGGCATCAGCCGCTGGAATTCCAACTGGCACAGCACATGTGCCGGTTCAGTATCAAACCAGGATGCGACTGACGCTTGACGGGGGCTCGGCGTGGCGGGCATGGTCCAATTCTATGCGACTCACTGCCCTACCCGCATTTGCGGACAACTACATCTGGGCGCTGGTCGCCGATGACGGCCAGGCGGTCGTGGTCGACCCCGGCGACGCCGGCCCGGTTCTGGCTGCCGCAACGCAGCAGGGATGGACCCCCACGGCGATTCTGCTCACCCACCACCACAACGACCATATCGGCGGCGTGGCCGCCTTGCAGGCCCGGTATCCGGGGCTTGCGGTGTATGCGCCGGACGATCCGCGCATCCCGATGGCCACCCATCGGGTGGCTGAAGGTGAATGCATTCAGGCAGCGGGCCAAAGGTTCCACGTAGTATCCGTGCCCGGCCACACCCGGTTCCACATCGCGTTTCACACCGCTGAACACCTTTTCAGTGGCGATGCGTTGTTCAGCCTGGGCTGTGGCCGCATGTTCGAAGGTACGCCGTCCCAGCTGCTGGCATCCCTGCACAAGCTGGCGTCCCTGCCCCCGCACCTGCTGTTGTGCTGCGGGCACGAATACACCGTGTCAAATGCCGTCTTCGCGCGGCATGTCGACCCCACCAACGCTGCGTTGCTGCAGCGCCATGAGGAGGCCCTGGCCATGCGCCGCGATGACCGTCCTACGCTGCCCGTGTCACTGGCCAGCGAGCTCCACTGCAATCCGTTCCTGCGTACCGGAACGCCGTCGATCCAGCAGGCCGTCAGTGCCCACCTGGGTCGCCCCGTCACCGATGAAGTCGATGTCGTCGCAGGCTTGCGCGGCTGGAAAGACGGATTCGGTACATGAGCCGGCGATTGTTGCCGCTCGCGCTCGGCCTGGCACTGTCCCTGGCCGGCGGCGCGAGCGCCCAGTCGTTGAGTGCGGGAATGTCGCAGAACGTGGCCGGGCTTTCCCAGCTGCCCCTGGACCCCGCCGCCCTGCCGCCGGTCTCGGTGCGCAACGGGCAGGAGATCTTCGCCAGCTTCCGCGATGGCCTGGCCGAACCCACCTGCAACGCCGAGGCCACCAGCCCGCGGTGGCAGAAGCAGTTCGCGCACGCCCCGTCACGGCTGGCCAATACCGATGACGATGCCTTGGTGCTGTTTGGCTACGTGGTGGAAGAGCTGCGCCGGTCCAACCTGCCCACCGAATTCGCGCTGATTCCGTTCGTGGAAAGCGGCTACCGGCCCAATGCCCGCAATGGCAGCGGCCCGGCCGGGCTGTGGCAGTTCATCGCCACCACCGCCAAGAACCACCGCGTCCAGATGACGCCGGGCTACGACGGCCGCCTGTCCGCGGTGGATTCCACCCAGGCTGCGGTGCGGTACCTCAAGACCCTGCACGGCATGTTCGGGGGCGACTGGCGCCTGGCCACCATGGCCTACAACGCCGGCGAGTACCGGGTGCTGCAATCGCTGCGCAAGGCCGGCATGAACGCGCAGAACGCGCGCCCGGCCGAACTGCCGGGGCTGTCGCCGATCACCTATGCCTACGTCGAGAAGCTGCACGCGCTGGCCTGTGTGCTGGAAAACGCCGAAACCAAGCCGGGCGTGATGGCCTCGCTGGACCGCACGGTGCCGGTGCTGAAGGGCCACACCCTGCCGGCGGGCACCAGCGTCCAGCAGTGGGCCGCACAGCGCTCGCTGGACCCGGCGCGGATTGCCCGGCTCAACCCGGCCCTGGCGAGCGGCAAGGGCCGCCCCAGCGGCCAGGTGACGGTGCTGGCCCCGGCCACGCACGCGCCGGTCGACGCCAGCGCCGCCGTGATGGCCGCCGTGGCCGCCGTGGAGTCTCCGGACCGCACCGAGACCGCGCCGGCCGCCACGGCCAGCGCGCCGACCACGCGCGCGGCCCGCACCGTGGCCAGCAGTGCCGACCGGCCCCGCAACCGTCGCCACACCGTGCGTGACGGCGAGTCGCCGTGGACCATCGCGCGCCGGTACGGGATGCCGCTGAAGGCGCTGTTGTCGCTGAACGGGCTCACCGGCAGCAGCGTGTTGAAGCCAGGGGCCGTGTTGCGCGTGGAAGATTGATACGGCGCGCCGGCCCAGGCCGGCCTGATCGGTCGATGTAGTACCTGCGATGCCCGGCCATGCCGGGCATCGTCGTTTCCGGCGCGCGGCATGCTGCCGGTCTGCCGCGGACGGCAGCGCCGGTTCGGGTCATGCCGACCTCGCGCTGATCAACTGGTTCGGCCGTCGGCTGGGGCGCGACCCTGCCGGGCTACCCCACGTGCAGGTCATCAGGTGCGGCCGACCCGCTGTCGTACCTGCCTCGGCCCACGCCGCGGTGGCGGCGTGGTCACCGCTGGGCGCGGGCCGGCCCCACAACGCAGAAGGCCCGGCAATGCCGGGCCTTCTGCTGCCGCTGCAACCGGATCGGTTACAGGTTGGCTTCTTCGGTCTGCACCTTGTAGTGCTTGCGCATGGCGTCGATGTAGGCCTTGGCGGCGGCCATGCCATCGATCTGGTTCAGCTGATCGGTGAAGGCCTTCTTCTGCTCCGGCTGGATCTCGGCCAGGTTGCCCGGAGTGACCTTGTTCACCGCGAAGACCAGGTACCGGCCCTGCATGGCGACCTTGCCGTAGCTCGGCTTGCCATCGGCCGGCAGCGCCGTGCTGAACACCGCACGGTTGATTTCCGGGGTCGGCACCGGCTGGGTACGCGGCAGGCCCGGCAGCGGGGTCACCTGCAGCTTGTCACTGACCGTCAGCGCCTGCAGGGTCTGGCCGGCCTTGAGCTTGGCCAGCACCGCATCGGCGGCATTCTCCGACGCCACGCGGACACGCTCGCCACGGATGGCGGCAATCACCTGGTCACGCGCCTTGGCGAGCGGCATCGCCTGCTCCGGGCTGTGCTCGGTGACGCGGATCATCACGTTGTGGTTCGGCGCCAGCTCGATCGGGTCGCTGACCGTGCCGTCCTGGGTAAGCACGTCGGAGAACGCGGCGCGCAGCACGGCCGGGTTGGCGGCGATGCCACTGGCGGTGGTGCGGGTGAACGGCCCCAGGGTCTGGACCGGCAGGCCCATGTCCTTGGCCGGGCCTTCCAGCGAGGTCGGGTTCTTGTACACCAGGTCGACCAGGCGGCCGCTCAGGTCGGTGAACGCACGCTCGTTGTCTGCCTTGAGTGCTTCGGCGGCCAGCTGGTCGCGCACGTCTTCGAACGGACGGCCTTCGCCGCCCTTCTTTTCGCGCAGCAGCAGCACGTGGTAACCAAAGTCGGTCTTGACCGGGCCGGTCACTTCGCCGGCCTGCATGTTGAACAGCGCGTCCTCGAACGGCTTCACCATCGCGCCGCGCTCGACCCAGCCCAGATCGCCACCGTGTTCCTTGGAACCGGGATCTTCGGAGTTGGCCTTGGCCAGGGCGGCGAAGTCGGCGCCGGGCTTGCGCGCGTCGGCGGCAAGGCGGGTGGCCTTTTCTTCGGCGGCCTTGAGCTTGGCCGGGTCGCTGCCATCGGCGGCGATCAGGATGTGCGAGGCCAGGCGCTGTTACGGGGTGGCAAACCGCGCCTTCTCCTCTTCATAGCGCTTGCGCAGGGC
>NZ_QAIW01000227.1:6519-15535 GCF_003061285.1 Stenotrophomonas sp. HMWF003
CGCCGGCAGGTTCGCGCCGTTGATTTCCACGTATTCCAGCGTCACGGTTTCCGGCTGGCGGAAATCCTTGGTGTGGCTGTCGTACCACTGCTTGATCTGCGCGTCGGTCACCTCGGCGGTGTCGGCCGGCAGCTCCGGCAGCGCCGCCAGTTCGACGTCGCGGGTCTCGCCCAGCAGCTTGAGCAGGCGCTCGGCTTCGGCGGCGGTGGCAAACCCGGACACCTGCAGCGCCGACGGGATCACCGACTGCTGGATGCTTTCACGCACCAGGGCCTCGAACTGGGTCGGGGTACGCGGCGGATTGCCACCGGCCAGTGCGAGGCGGTACTGGTTGTCGTTGAACTTGCCGTCCGGGCCGATGAAGGCCGGGATCGCGGCGATGTATTCGCGCACGGCGTTGTCGCCGATCACGATGCCGGACTGTTCGCCGGCCAGGCGCACGACCTGTTCGTCGATCATCTGGTCGAGCACGGCCAGCTTGTTTTCGGTGCTTTCAAATTCGCGCGGGTCGAAGTTCTCGCCCTGCTCCTGGCGCGCCTGCTGGCGGGCCTGCTCGAAACGCACGCGGAAATCCTGCGAGCTGATCTCGTGGTGCTGCCACAGGAAGGACATCGGCCACCACGACGGCGCCGAGCGCCACCAGGTCGGCGGTGCCGCCACCTTGGCCACGTTCTGCGCACCCACGCCACCGAGGTAGCTGGAGTCGATCACGAACAGGAACGGAATCATCAGCAGCCCCAGGATCACGGTAACGATCCAGCCCGAGGTCTTGTCGCGAAGTTTCTGCAGCATGGGAAAAATCATGGCCTGAGTGGCGAGCCGGGCAGTGTAACCCGCTTCCGGCGTGGCTCCAAAACCATCGCAGGCAGGCGCGGCGCCGCCATTGCAACGGCTGCGGGCCGCCGGATGTCGCCATCACATCGATCCCGGTCGGGGCAGCTGGCCGCGACGCGGTTGACGCTGCCGCGGTAAACAGAACTGTTTCTTCTGCCAGCGGCGTGGGAGCAGAAGCGCGCGTTGACCACGCCCGGCGCGGCTGTTGGTGGATCGGGCACTGGGCCCCATGCCCGTTCCGGCGACGCCCCCGGCGTCGGCCTGCGGCCGCCCCCTCCTCCTTTATTTCGCCTCCAAGGGCATGGGGCCCAGCGCCCGACCCACCAACGGGAGCCAGAGATGCCTCGCTCCGGGGCTGTCCGCATGCCGGGCCCCGTAGCGGCCGGTAGGCCCCTGGGCAACATAAAGGAGGAGGCCGCCAGGCCGGGGGACATTTGCGCCAGGGGCCTACCGGCCGCTGCGGGGCCCTCACGCTCGCGGCAGTCACAAACGGAGCCGCGCCCCGATCCACAACGTCGCCTGGACAACCAAGACGCACGCGCACGAATGCACGTCATCTGCTCCGGCCATTGCAGCAAGACGCTCCCATCCGTGGGAAGAAAAACCAAAAAAAAAGCCCCTGGTTTGCACCAGGGGCTCTTCAAAGATTGGCGGAGCGGACGGGACTCGAACCCGCGACCTCCGGCGTGACAGGCCAGCATTCTAACCAGCTGAACTACCGCTCCGCGCTTGAAACTTTGCAGGCGCTCATTCTATCCGAAGATATTCAGAAAACCTACCCCGAAGACTGCTTTTTTCGAGGATTTTTTAAAACTGGCGGAGCGGACGGGACTTGAACCCGCGACCTCCGGCGTGACAGGCCAGCATTCTAACCAGCTGAACTACCGCTCCATGTTTTAATTTTTTCAGCCGACCAACGGTCGGCTCTACCGCCTTCACCGCGACATGCGTCGGCGGAGAAAACAAGGCCCCCGATTGCTCAGGGGCCTTCTTGAAACTGGCGGAGCGGACGGGACTTGAACCCGCGACCTCCGGCGTGACAGGCCAGCATTCTAACCAGCTGAACTACCGCTCCAAATCTCAAACTGCTACTGCGGTGCTGTGGTGGGTGCTGAGGGTTTCGAACCCCCGACCCTCTCCGTGTAAAGGAGACGCTCTACCGCTGAGCTAAGCACCCCAGCAAGCCGCTTAGTTTACGGCATCCTTCAGGGCTTTGCCAGCCTTGAACGACGGATTGTTCGATGCAGCGATCTTGATGGTGTCGCCGGTCTTCGGGTTGCGGCCGGTGCGGGCAGCACGTGCGCGAACCTGGAACGTACCGAAGCCCACCAGCGTCACAGCGTCACCGCCCTTCAGGGCCTTGGTGATGGAAGCGATGACGGCATCGACGGCGCGGTTGGACTCGGCCTTGGTCAGGTCGGCGGCCTCGGCAACGGCGTCGATCAATTCGGTCTTGTTCATTCTGTACAGCTCCTTTGGCGGGGATTCCGCATGTTCGACAGTGAAGCATCCGACCCAGACTGCGGCCGGATGCCAGTGAAGTTCTCGATTCGCCGACATCAGTGCGTACTGACTCGCGAGTGGTGCTTTTATACCAGTGCACCCCTACCCGCGCAAGCTGAAAAGCCAATAACGACGCGGGTTTCGGGCATTTCGACAGCACACGTCAATGCTTGACGCGCGTGGTGGAAGCTGTCTTGCTCTTGCCGCGCACTGTGACGCGCGCCCCATCCTTCTTGGCCTTCTTCGGGGTGAGCGGGGTCTCCAGTGCCAAGTCCAGCACTTCCTCGATCCACTTCACCGGGATGATCTTCAGATCACGGGTGACGTTGGCCGGGATGTCCGCCAGGTCCTTGCGGTTCTCCTCGGGGATGATCACCGTGGTGATGCCGCCACGCAGCGCGGCCAGCAGCTTCTCCTTCAGCCCGCCGATCGCGGTGACACGACCACGCAGGGTGATCTCGCCGGTCATCGCCACTTCGGCGCGGATCGGCACCTTGGTCAGCGTGGACACCAGCGAGGTCACCATCGCGATGCCGGCGCTGGGGCCGTCCTTCGGGGTGCTGCCGTCGGGCACGTGCACGTGCACGTCGTGCTTCTGCAGGAACTCGTTGTCGATGCCCAGCCGCTCGGCGCGCGAACGCACCACCGACAGGGCGGCCGAGGCCGATTCCTTCATCACGTTGCCCAGCTGGCCGGTCAGGATCAGCTGGCCCTTGCCCGGGACCAGGGTCGATTCGATCTGCAGCAGGTCGCCGCCCACTTCGGTCCAGGCCAGGCCGGTGACCAGGCCGATCTCGTTTTGTTCCTCGGCACGGCCGAAATCGACCCGGCGCACGCCCAGGTACTTGTCCAGGTTCTTGCCGGTGACCACCACCAGTGCCTTCTTCTTCGCACCGGCCTTCTTGCCGGCCTTGGCCGGCTTGGGCAGCCCGGCGGGGCCGGCCAGCGCGATTTCCTTGACCACCTTGCGGCAGATCTTGGCCACTTCGCGCTCGAGGTTGCGCACGCCCGATTCGCGCGTGTAGTAACGCACGATGTCCTGGATGGCGTCGGCCTCGATCTCCAGCTCCTCCGGCTTCAGGCCGTTGGCCTTGAGCTGCTTGGGCACCAGGTAGCGCATGGCGATGTTGAGCTTTTCATCCTCGGTATAACCGGGGATGCGGATCACTTCCATGCGGTCCAGCAGCGGGCCGGGAATGTTGAGCGAGTTGGAGGTCGCCACGAACATCACTTCGGACAGGTCCAGGTCCACTTCCAGGTAGTGGTCGTTGAACGCGTTGTTCTGCTCGGGATCCAGCACTTCCAGCAGCGCCGACGACGGATCGCCACGGAAGTCCATCGACATCTTGTCGATCTCGTCCAGCACGAACAGCGCGTTCTTGCTGCCCACCTTGTTGAGGTTCTGCACGATGCGGCCCGGCATGGAGCCGACGTAGGTGCGACGGTGGCCGCGGATTTCGGCCTCGTCGCGCACGCCGCCCAGGCTCATGCGCACGAACTTGCGGTTGGTCGCCTTGGCGATGGACTGGCCGAGCGAGGTCTTGCCCACGCCGGGCGGGCCGACCAGGCACAGGATCGGGCCCTTCATCTGCTTCACGCGCGACTGCACCGCCAGGTATTCCAGGATGCGGTCCTTGACCTTGTCCAGGCCGAAGTGATCGGCATCCAGCGTGTCCTGCGCGGCCTTGAGGTCCTTGCGCACCTTGGTGCGCTTCTTCCACGGCACGCCCAGCAGCCAGTCCAGGTAGTTGCGCACGACGGCGGCTTCGGCCGACATCGGCGACATCTGCTTGAGCTTGTTGAGCTCGGCCTTGGCCTTGGTTTCCACCGGCTTGGGCATGCCCGCCTCGGCGATCTTGCGGGCCAGTTCGTCCAGTTCGCCGGGCGCGTCGTCGAGGTCACCCAGTTCTTTCTGGATGGCCTTCATCTGCTCGTTGAGGTAGTACTCGCGCTGGCTCTTTTCCATCTGCGACTTCACGCGGCCGCGGATGCGCTTTTCCATCTGCTGCACGTCGATTTCGCCGTCGACCAGGCCCACCAGCATTTCCAGCCGGTCGCCGATCTGCAGGGTTTCCAGCAGGCGCTGCTTGTCGGCCAGGCGCACGCTGATGTGCGCGGCGATGGTGTCGGCCAGGCGCGCCGGTTCATCGATGCCGGCCAGGGTCTGCAGCAGTTCCGGCGGCAGCTTGCGGTTGGTTTTGACGTACTGCTCGAACAGCGACATCAGCGACCGGGCGATCGCTTCGATCTCGCGCGGCTCGCGCGACTCGTCCGATTCGATTTCGGTGGCGATGCCCTGCAGCGCGCCGTCACGCTCGGTGACCTGGGTGACGTTGACCCGCGACAGGCCTTCGACCAGCACCTTGATGGTGCCGTCGGGCAGCTTCAGCAGCTGCAGCACCTGGGCCAGCGTGCCGACCTGGTAGAGGTCGGCGGCGGTGGGATCGTCGGTCTCGGCCGACTTCTGCGCCAGCAACAGGATGCGCTTGTCCGCCGCCATCGCCTGTTCCAGCGCGTGCATGGACTTGTCGCGGCCGACAAACAGCGGAATGACCATGTGCGGGAACACCACCACGTCACGCAGCGGCAGTACCGGCAGGTCGAGAGTCTCAGTTGGGGAACGGGCCATGTGGGCTCCAGTGGAACAGTGGGGATGGCCTCCGGGCGGCCTCGCCCGGATACAAAAAAAGCCGATGGCCTCGTTATGGGGCCATCGGCTTCTAGATGCAAGCTGTTCTGAAAAACTTCTATCAATTCAATTGCTTGAACCGATTATTCAGCACCCGCGGCCTTCTGTTCAGGGGCCGGCGGGGTCTGGTAGATCAGGTACGGCTCGGACTTGTGCTCGATCACCGATTCATCCACGACAACCTTGCTGACGTTCTCGGCCGACGGCAGGTCGTACATGGTGTCCAGCAGGACCGATTCGACGATGGTCCGCAGGCCACGGGCACCGGTCTTGCGCTTGAGCGCCTTGCGGGCGATCGCAGCCAGGGCGTCGGGGCGGAACTCCAGCTCGACGTGCTCCATCTCGAACAGCTTCTTGAACTGCTTGGTGATGGCGTTCTTCGGCTCGGTCAGGATCCGCACCAGGGCGGCCTCGTCCAGCTCTTCCAGGGTCGCCACCACCGGCAGGCGGCCGACGAATTCCGGGATGAGGCCGAACTTGATCAGGTCTTCCGGCTCGACTTCCGCCAGCACCTTGCCGATTTCCTGCTTGCGCTCGGCGCTCTTGACCTTGGCACCAAAGCCGATGCCGCCCGAATCGTTGGAGCGCGCCTGGATCACCTTGTCCAGCCCGGCAAACGCACCGCCGCAGATGAACAGGATGTTCTTGGTGTCCACCTGCAGGAATTCCTGCTGGGGATGCTTGCGCCCGCCCTGCGGCGGCACGCTGGCCACGGTACCTTCGATCAGCTTCAGCAGGGCCTGCTGGACGCCTTCGCCGGACACGTCACGGGTGATCGACGGGTTCTCACTCTTGCGCGAGATCTTGTCGATTTCATCGATGTAGACGATGCCCTGCTGTGCCTTCTCGACGTCGTAGTCGCACTTCTGCAGCAGCTTCTGGATGATGTTTTCCACGTCCTCGCCCACGTAACCGGCTTCGGTCAGCGTGGTGGCGTCGGCCATGGTGAACGGCACGTTGAGCAGGCGGGCCAAGGTTTCGGCCAGCAGCGTCTTGCCCGAACCGGTCGGGCCGACCAGCAGGATGTTCGACTTGGCCAGTTCGACCTCGTCGTTCTTCTGCCGGCTCTCGATGCGCTTGTAGTGGTTGTACACAGCCACGGCCAGCGTGCGCTTGGCCCGGTTCTGGCCAATCACGTACTGGTCGAGGACCTCGAGGATCTCGCGCGGCTTGGGCAGCGAACTGCGCGCCGACTGCGCCTTTTCCTCGAGTTCTTCACGGATGATGTCGTTGCACAGCTCCACGCACTCATCGCAGATGAACACGCTCGGGCCCGCAATCAGCTTGCGCACCTCATGCTGGCTCTTTCCGCAGAAAGAGCAGTAGAGGATCTTGCCGGTGTCCGTGGAACGACCTTGGCGGTCTTCGCTCATGCTTCGCTTACCCAGTTACCCCACCCGCTGAACGGGGGTTCGATTCGAGAATAACACAGGGTCGGGAGGACACCAGTCCGCCCGACCCTGCGGAAACAAGCCGGTTTGCCGGCCTGGCTGCAGCATCATGCCGGGGTGATCGACTCTTCCGGACGGCGCTCGAGCACCTGGTCCACCAGCCCGTAGGCCACCGCGTCGGCGGCGCTCTTGAAGTTGTCGCGCTCGGTATCGCGCGCGATGGTCTCCAGCGACTGGCCGGTGTGCTTGGCCAGCACCTCGTTCAGGCGCGAGCGCAGGGTCAGGATTTCACGGGCATGGATGTCGATATCCGTGGCCTGGCCCTGGAAGCCGCCCAGCGGCTGGTGGATCATCACCCGCGAGTTCGGCAGCGCGTAGCGCTTGCCGGCCGCGCCGGATGCCAGCAGCAGCGCGCCCATCGAGGCGGCCTGGCCGACGCAGATGGTGCTCACGTCCGGCTTGATGTACTGCATGGTGTCGTAGATCGCCATGCCGGCGGTGACCACGCCACCGGGCGAGTTGATGTAGATGCTGATGTCCTTTTCCGGGTTGTCCGCTTCCAAGAACAGCAGCTGCGCCACCACCACGTTGGCCATGTGATCGTCGATCGGGCCAACCAGGAAGATCAGGCGCTCTTTCAACAGGCGCGAATAGATGTCATAGGCGCGCTCGCCGCGGCTGGTCTGTTCGACCACCATCGGAACCATGTTCAGGGCTGTGGTTCGGTTGTCCATTAGTGAGGCACCTATTTTGGGGGGAACAACCCCGCGCCGGGGCGCGGGGCGTAAAACGCGGCCGCTTACTGGCGGATCGCGTCCTGGAACGACAGCTTCTCTTCGGTGTGCTGGGCGCGCTCGGCGATCCAGTCGATCACCTGCTCTTCCATCACACGATTCTGCAGCCCACTCATCAGCTGGGGGTCATTGCGGTACATCTCAATGACCTGCTCCGGCTCTTCGTAGGTCGAGGCGATCAGGCGCATGGTTTCATTCAGGCGCTTGGGGTCCAGGCGCAGGTCGTTCTTGCGGGCCACTTCGCCCACCAGCAGGCCGACCAGCACGCGCTTGGCGGCGGCGTCCTTGAAGCCTTCATGGGCATCGGCCGGGATTTCGCCCGGGTTGCGGCCGCTGCGGCGGATCTGCTCGATCTGCTGGCCCAGCATGGCACGGGCTTCGTTCTCGACCAGGCGCGGCGGCATTTCGACCGACGCGTAGGCGGCGATCAGCTGCTCGCCCACTTCGCGGCGCAGGCGGTTCATCAAGGCACCCTTCAGTTCGCGCTCCAGGTTGGCGCGGATGTCCTTGCGGAACTGCTCCTCGTCGCCGCCCTTCACGCCGAAGCTCTTGATGAAGTCTTCATCCACGTCCGGCAGCACCGGGGCGGAGACGTCCACGGCCTTGACGGTGACCTTGACCTGCTTGCCGGCCAGGGCCGGCACGCGCCAGTCGGCCGGGAATTCGACGTCCAGGGTCTTTTCTTCACCCTTGGCCATGCCCACCAGGCCCTGCTCGATCTGCTCGAACATCATGCCCTGGCCGACGATCACGCTGCCCTTTTCGCTGCCTTCGGCCGGCAGGCGCTCATCGCCGGCCTGGGAGAAGGTTTCCAGCGCGACCAGGTCGCCTTCCTGCGCGCCACGGGTGACCGGGCTCCAGCTGCGGCGCTGTTCGCGCAGGTTGGTGATCATCTGGTCGATGTCGGCGTCGCTGATCTCGGCGCTGTGGCGCACCACGGTCAGCTTGCTGACGTCCACGTCGCCGAAGTCCGGAATCAGCTCGACGGTGGCCACGAAGGAGAATTCGCCTTCCTCGCCCTTGTCGATGCGCGGGGTGCCGGCGATGCGCAGTTCGTGCTCACGCAGGGCGGCATCGAAGGTCTCGCGCAGCAGGCCGTCGACGGCTTCGCTGCGGACCTGCTGGCCGAAACGCTGTTCGATCACCTTGGCCGGGATCTTGCCCGGGCGGAAGCCCTTGATCCGCGCGGTGCGGGCGATTTCGCCCAGACGGCCACTGATGTGGGTCTGCAGGCGGTCTTCCGGCAGCGAGAAGGTCAGGCGGCGTTCCAGATTGCCAGTGGATTCGATCGAAGCTTGCATGTTGACTCCTGCCACCGGCGGCAACGCCCCCGGCACGATGTGATGGATGGAACGGGTTTTGAACGCGGGGTCGTTGACGCGCATGCCCGCCGCAGCCCTGTAGTTTCGCCGATAACGGCCAGCGCCGCCAGCGCGGGCCGGGGGCGGCCGTGAAGGCGCGCCAAGGCAGCATGCCGCCGCCGTGCCGGCCGGGGACGTGCCCATGGTCATGGGGCCGGCCCGGAGCCGGCAGGGGCTGGTGCGAAAGGGGGGACTCGAACCCCCACGCCTTGCGGCACTGGAACCTAAATCCAGGGCGTCTACCAATTCCGCCACTTTCGCGAGGCTGCACGGTCTGGCCGCGCAGGTGTTCATTGTTGCAGGCGGGGCAACAAAGCGGAAGGCACTGTGCGCATCACACGCCGCCCGGATACGCCGTCAACGCCCTGCGGGCACCCGCCGGACCCGCAGGGACACGGCGTCACGACGGGCCATCACGCCCGATTGCGGCCTGGCGCCGGCGGG
>NZ_QAIW01000227.1:15545-17599 GCF_003061285.1 Stenotrophomonas sp. HMWF003
CTGGGCAAAGGGATTCCGACGCGCCACCAGGCCCCGGCGCGCCTCGGCCATGGCGCGCTGGTCGTCCAGCGACACCACCCGGACCCCGGGCAGGAACGCCAGCTCATGCTCCAGTCCGAACACCGCCAGCAGCTGGTAGGCATCGGCGGCGGCGAAGGCGTGCAGCAGCACCTCATGGTCGTAGGCGGCCAGCACGCCATCGCGGAACACCAGCGAGCGCGAGAACGCCGCCTGTTGCGCGGGGTCCAGCCGGGCAAACGGGGAGCCGGCCCTGTCTGCGGAGGCCAGCCACTGCTGCCATTGCGCGTTGTTTTCGACCACGGCAGTGCGGAACGCTGGCGTACTGCTGTTGGCCGCCTGCCTGTCGATGGTCTGCCAGGGGTGCGGGCGCTGTCCCGCCAACGCGGGTACCGCGAGCACACCGACGATCAACAGCCCGGCACATGCCCACATCGTTCGCTTACCCATCATCTCGCCTCTCCACGCATGCGCCGCAGGGCGCGGGAACCTGCATTGGGCAGAAGGACGACGCGGCAAAACGGGACGTGGCTTGCAGGATCAATGATGCCTATGACGGAAGTGACCCGCGTTGCATCGGAATCCGTAGGCGGTGCGCCACCTGCTTCCCTGCGGCCTCGCCGCGCGCCCTTCATGCGAGGGGCTCCGCGCCAGCCGGCAACACGGCAATGCCAGGCAAGAAAAAAGCCGCCTGGCGAACCAGGCGGCTTCTGTCTTGGTGGGCTGTCAAGGATTCGAACCTTGGACCTATTGATTAAGAGTCAACTGCTCTACCAACTGAGCTAACAGCCCGAAAATCGGGAGGCGAATTATGCTGGATTTCCCACTGGAGATGCAAGCACTTTGTTTGAACGGAGGGAAAACACCCGCCCGGCGCCGCATCGATGCCGAGCGAGGCCCAGCATTGCCGGGGTCGCGCAGCGCGGCACTGCGGGCAAGAAAAAAGCCACCTGGCGGACCAGGTGGCTTCTGTCTTGGTGGGCTGTCAAGGATTCGAACCTTGGACCTATTGATTAAGAGTCAACTGCTCTACCAACTGAGCTAACAGCCCTGAAAACTCAGACGCACATTGTAGCGGGTGTGTCGTCTTTTGCAACCCTGATTCACTTTCGGCGAACCAGTTTCAAATCAGTGGGGTGGCTGAGGGGACTCGAACCCCCGACCTCCGGAATCACAATCCGGAACTCTAACCAACTGAGCTACAGCCACCACTGAAACCTTTGCTTCCTGACGCATGCACCGATGGTGCGCCCGACAGGAATCGAACCTGTAACCGCCGGCTTAGAAGGCCGGTGCTCTATCCAGTTGAGCTACGGGCGCCCTGACTGGATTATCGCATTTCAATCCTGTTTTGAGCAGGCTTGGTCGGGGTAGAGGGATTCGAACCCCCGACATCCTGCTCCCAAAGCAGGCGCGCTACCAGACTGCGCTATACCCCGGTGGTTGATCCCTCGAGGTTCCCCCCGAAAGAGTCGGCTATTGTGGGAATGTGCGCGGCATCTGTCAACGCTTTTTTCACGTTGTCGTACATGTCCCGATCCGGCAACGGCGTATCGGCTATTCTCGGCACAGCGGCCGGATGGTCGGCACCCTACCCTTCAAGGAGATTGGCAATGCGCAGCGGCAACCCCGCACTTTCCGAATCGACGTTCCTCGACCTGGCCAGCGGCTCGGTGGTGACCTCGCCCGATCAGGTGATGACCATCAATGGCACCGTCAACAAGACCGGCGTGCTGTTGCTGCTGACCGTGCTGACCGCAGCGTTCGCGTGGAGCCAGGCCATCGATGCGTCCGGCCTGCCCACCTCCAGCGCGATGCTGTACGCGATGGGCGGCGCGATCGGCGGCCTGGTGCTGGCGCTGGTGACGGTGTTCAAGAAGGAATGGTCGCCGGTGACCGCGCCGATGTACGCGCTGGTCGAAGGCCTGTTCCTGGGCTCGATTTCGGCCCTGTTCAACGCCAAGTTCCCGGGCATCGTGATGCAGGCGGTGATGCTCACCTTCGGCACGCTGTTCGTGATGCTGGCTGCGTACCGC
>NZ_QAIW01000227.1:17609-30179 GCF_003061285.1 Stenotrophomonas sp. HMWF003
AGCTCGGCGTGGTCGCCGCCACCGGCGGCATCGCGCTGCTGTACCTGGCCTCGTTCGTGCTCGGCTTCTTCAACATCAACATCCCGATGATCCATGAAGGCGGCTGGCTCGGTATCGCCTTCAGCCTGTTCGTGGTGGTGGTGGCCGCGCTGAACCTGGTGCTGGATTTCGACTTCATCGAAACCGGTGCCGAAGCACGCGCGCCGAAGTACATGGAGTGGTACGGCGCGTTCGGCCTGATGGTGACGCTGGTGTGGCTGTACGTGGAATTCCTGCGCCTGCTGTCGAAGATCCAGCAGCGCTGAGCCACCCGGCCGGCAAGCAACACGGGGGCGCCTTCGGGCGCCCTTTTTCATGTCCCCGCGTGGCGGGCCAGCAAGGTGGGCAGCGCCGAAGCCAGCAATGCCACGCCCGAGGCGGTGAGCAGGCCCAGCACGATCTGACGGAAGCGCGCTTCGCTGATGCCGATGTACAGGCGCGCGCCCAGCAACGTGGGCACCAGCATGGCGGGGGCGACAATGGCGAAGTACGGCAGCATCTGCCGGGTGACCACGCCACTGCCCAGGTAGACGCCCATGGTGACCAGCAGCATGGACAGGTTGAAGTTCTGGATGACCGCGCGTTGTTCGTCCTTGCCGAAACCACGCAACGTGGCCCAGAGCGTCGGCACCGGCCCGGCGAAGCCACCGATGCCGCTGAGCACGCCACCGGCCATGCCGGCCACCGTATCGCCCAGGCGCCCACCGACGGTGACAGGCGGCAGCGAACGCGCCATCAGCATCACCGGGCACCACAGGGCAAGAAACCCACCGAGCAACGCCTTGAACCAGGCCATGTCCAGGTGCGGCAACACCGCCACGCCCAGGGGAATGCCGACCAGGCCACCCAGCACGAACGGCAGCAGCAGGCGCAGGTTGAACCCCCGCCGCACCGTGAACACGGCCAGCAACTGCCCCACCAGCGCGCCGAACACGGCCAGCGTGGCGGCCAGCCGCGGGTCCAGCGCCCAGGCCCAGAACGACATGGCCACCATGCCGAACGCAAAGCCGGACAGGCCCTGCACGAATCCCGCCACGATCGCGCCCAGCGCGACCACCAGATACACCGACTCCATCCATGCTTCCCGTTGCTGGGCGACCGCTAGACGGCCGCGCCGACCTGCCCAGCGTAATGCGCGGCCAGGTAGTCCACCAGCGCGCGCACTTTCGGCGCCAGCGAACGTGCGTGCGGATACAGCGCGAAATAGCGGCGCTCACCGGCATGCCAGCCCGGCAATACATGGATCAGGCGACCGGCGCGCAGGTCGTCCTGCACGGTCAACGCGGTGAACAGGCTGATGCCCATGCCGGCCCGCACTGCGGCATACAGGGCGGGCGTGGCATCCACGCGCAGCCGTTGGCCGGCCTCCACGCTGGCCTGCGCGGCACGCGGCCCCTGCAGGTGCCACGGGGTACTGGCGGCGCCGGGCTGGAACGCGAGCAGCATGTGGGCCTGGAGATCCGCCACCTGGCGCGGCAGACCGTGCCGGGCCAGGTAGGCCGGTGCAGCCACCAGGATGCGCGGGCAGCACGCCAGCTCGCGGGCCACCAGCTGGCTGTCGGGCAGGCGGGCGGCAATGCGCAGCGCCATGTCGAAACCGCCCCCGACCACGTCCACCAGCTGGTCGTTGGCCGACAGGTCCAGGGTCACCTGCGGATAGCGGGCCAGGAATCCCGGCAGCCACTGCGGCAGTTCCTGGCTGGCCACCACCTGCGGCACGCTGATGCGCAGGCGCCCGCTCGGCGCTGCCTGGCCGGCGCGGGCGCGGTCGTCGGCCAGTTCCAGCCGCTCAAGCAGGGCCACCGCGTCGCGGTAATAGTCGCGCCCGGCCTCGGTCAGCGACAGCCGCCGGGTGGTGCGATCGAGCAACCGGACCTGCAGGTGCTCTTCCAGCTGCCGCAGTTGCCGCGACAGGGAAGAGTGGGTGGTCCCCTGCCGCTCGGCGGCCGCACTGAAGCTGCCGGCCTCGACGATGGCGCGCAGCGCGCGCAGGGCGGCGAAGTGGTCCATCGACAGGCAGCTCCGGGCAGGTGGCGGGACCCGCCGGGTGCGGGTCCCGCCAGCTTATCAAGCGCCGTCGCCGGCCTGGCGCACCGGCAGGGCCAGGATCGCGTCGGTGGTCATGACATCGCCGAACGCATCCTCGATCTGCGCCAGCGATGCCTCGTGCAGTGCGCGGTGACCGATGCGCGTGCCGTCGGCCAGGTCCAGGTCGCGACTGGCGCTGGCATCGGACGCCACGAGGACGCGATAACCGCGCGGCGCGGCCGCCGCGTCGCGGGCGGCACCGACGACGCAGGCATGCGTCTGCAGGCCGGTGATGATCAACGTGTCGATGCCGGCCTGCTTGAGCACCGTGTCCAGCGCGGCGGCCGAGGCGCCGGCGAACACGCTGACGTTGTCCTTCTGGATCACGGTTTCGCCGCTGCGCGGCTGCATGTCGCGGTGGAAGGCGGCGTTGACGCTGCCCTGCGCGAACAGCGGCGCGCCCGCCGGCAGCACATGCTGCACGTGGATGACGCGGATGCCGTGGGCATCGGCGAAGTCGACCACGCGGCGGGTCTGGCGCAGTGCGGCCATGCCGTCGGGAATGACCATGCGGCCGCCGGCGAAGCCGGACGCGGCACGGGCATCGAAATATTCGTTCTGGAAATCGATCACCAGCACGGCGGTCTTGCCCGCGTCCAGCGCGGCGGCCGCGGGCGCGCCGGCCAGGTGGCGGATGGTGGGATGCGACGGTTCGGCGGCAACCACCGGGGCGGTGGCAGCCATGCCGATCAGGCTGGCAAGGCCGAAGGCGGTGAGGTTCATCGTGGTGCTCCTGTGCGTTGAAAGTGGGCACAGGATGCGGCGCGTGCCACGCACGAAACAGCCCCTTTCGCGCACACAATTTGCGCACATTTCGCACAAATAGTTCGAGGGCGGCGACGACTGGGCCAGCGCCGGCAGGCCCCAACGCAACGGGGCGCCCGAAGGCGCCCCGCTGTGGACTCTGCCGATGTCGACCGACCGCTTACAGACGGCTGGCGATGGCCTGGGCGAAGCCCATGGTGTTGCCGGTGCCGCCGAGGTCGCCGGTCAGCGAATCCTTGGCTTCCAGGGTGGCGACGATGGCCTTGCGCAGGCGCTCGGCGTTGTCGGTCTGGCCGACGTGGTCCAGCATCTGCGCGGCCGCCAGCAGCAGCGCGCACGGATTGGCCTTGCCCTGGCCGGCGATGTCCGGCGCGGTGCCGTGCACGGCTTCGAAGATGGCCGCGTGCTCACCGATGTTGGCACCCGGGGCCAGGCCCAGGCCGCCGACCAGACCGGCACACAGGTCGGAGATGATGTCGCCGAACAAGTTGGTGGTGACGATGATGTCGAACTGTTCCGGACGCATCACCAGCTGCATGCAGCAGTTGTCGACGATCATTTCCTGGAACTCGATCTCCGGGTACTTGGCCGCCACTTCGCGCGCCACGGCCAGGAACAGGCCCGAGGTCGACTTGATGATGTTGGCCTTGTGCACGGCGGTGACCTTCTTGCGGCCGGTGCTGCGGGCCAGCTCGAAGGCGTAGCGCACGATGCGCTCGGAGCCCTTGCGGGTGATGCGGGTGCCGGAGAAGGCGGTCTCGCCATCGGCCGACACTTCCTGACCTTCGGCCAGGTAGGCGCCTTCGGTGTTCTCACGGACGGTGATCAGGTCCACGCCGTCGCCGAAACGCGACTTGGTGTTCGGGAACGACACGGCCGGGCGCACGTTGGCGTACAGGTCGAAGTGACGGCGCAGGCTGACGTTGATCGAGGTGAAGCCGCCACCGACCGGGGTGGTCAGCGGGCTCTTCAGGGCGATCTTGTTGCGTGCGATCGATTCCAGCGTGGAAGCGGGCATCAGGTCGCCGTGCTTTTCCAGCGCGACCAGGCCGGCGTCGGCGTCTTCGTATTCAAAGCCGGTGTCCAGCTTGCCGAGCACGAACAGGGTAGCGTCCATGATCTCCGGGCCGATGCCGTCACCGCGGATGACCGTGATTTTCTGCGTCATTGATGTGTATTCCGAACCGAGGGGGAGCGCCGTCCGTCAGCTACGCGGAGCACGGGCGCAAGGGAAGTTTCATCGGCAATTATGCCTGACCCGCCCAACGGACCCAAATCCGCCATTGGTGGTAGGCAGCCACCGACCGTTGGTCGGTGGGCACGTGCTGTCGAACATGAACGGATACCCGCCGGCGCGTCGCCGGCGTCATCCGGAGGGGGCCGCACCGCGGCCCCGCCCTCAATGCTCGTGAACCGCCGGCGCGGCGGCACCGCCTTCAAGCTGGTCGAGGAAGTCGACCGCGCGGCGCAGGTGCGGAATCACGATGGAACCGCCGACCACCAGGCCGACCGAGAAGGTCTCGAAGAATTCCTCGCGGGTTACCCCGGCGTCCTTGCACTGGGCCACGTGGTAGCTGATGCAGTCATCGCAGCGCAGCACCATCGAGGCGACCAGGCCCAGCAGCTCCTTGGTCTTCACATCGAGGGCGCCGGCCTGGTAGGTCTGGGTGTCCAGCGCGAAGAAGCGCCGCACCACCTGGTTGGGCTCGCCCAGGATGCGCTGGTTCATGCGCTGGCGGAACTCGGTGAACTCGGCGATGCGGTCCTTGCTGCCGTCGTCGGACGCGCTCACGCCTGGCCCTCGCCGGCCAGCAGCGGTTCCAGCTTGCCGGCCCGGTGCAGGGCCATCATGTCGTCGTAGCCGCCCACGTGGACGTCGCCGACGAAGATCTGCGGCACGCTGGTGCGGCGGGTCTTGGCCATCATCTTGTCGCGCTCGACCGGGTCCAGGTCGATCCGCACTTCGGTCCAGTCGCGCCCCTTGCTCTTCAGGAAGTTCTTGGCGGCCACGCAGTACGGGCAGACGGCGGTGGAATAGATGGTGATGGCGGGGGCCCCACCCGGGTTGGACGCAACATCTTGGCTCACGGGAAACTCCACGGACAAACGAGTGTCTGTATATGGTAGCTGGCCGCTGGTTTTTCCACGTCATGACCGCAACACTGTGGATTAACCGCAGATTGGCATGGAGCCTGTCACGCTGCCGCCTGGTCCCCCGCCCCGCCTGTTCTGGAGCTTCGATTGCGCCCTCTGCTGCTCTCCGCCGCGCTCACCCTCGCCCTGGCCACCCCGTTGGCCTCGGCCCAGGACGCCAAGCTGCCGGACATCGGGTCGTCGGCCGGTGAACTGCTGACCCCGGCCCGCCAGGCCGAATACGGCGGCATGATGCTGCGCGAGCTGCGCAACTACGGGTTCCTGCTGGACGACCCGCTGGTGGACGACTGGCTGCAGAACATCGGCACCCGGCTGGGCTCCAACAGCGCCCAGCCGCGCCAGTCCTACACGTTCTTCATGCTCAAGGACCGCCAGATCAATGCGTTCGCCACGCTGGGCGGCTACGTGGGGGTGAATGCGGGCCTGGTGCTGACCGCCGAACGCGAGGACGAGGTGGCCGCCGTGCTGTCGCACGAAATCGCCCACGTCACCCAGCAGCACGTGCTGCGCGGGGTGGAACGCGCCCAGCGCGACCAGATCCCGATCCTGCTGGGCATGCTGGCCGCGGTGGTGGCCGCACAGCAGGCCGGGGGCAGTTCGTCCGGCGATGCGACGATGGCCGCGATCACCTCGGGCATGGGCCTGATGCAGCAGCGCCAGATCAACTACACCCGCAGCAACGAATCCGAAGCCGACCGCCTGGGCATCCGCACGCTGGCCCGCAGCGGCTACGACGTGGATGCCATGGCCGGGTTCTTCGAACGCATGTCCGCCTCGATGCGCGGCAACGCCGGCGGCTACTCGGTACCCGACTTCCTGCAGACCCACCCGGTCAATACCACCCGCATCAGCGAGGCCAAGGCCCGCGCCGAGCAGATGAAGAAGGACACCGTGCTGCTGACCACCGAGGTTCCCGGCGGGGTCCGCCAGGAACGGGTGAACCCGGCCGACCCGGCGCTGTCCGACCCGATCGTGCGGCGCGGCAACCCGCTGCTGCCGGCCTCGATGCAGCTGTCGGTGAACGCCCTCAGCCGCGGCGCCAGCGGCCAGTTCGAGTGGGCGCGCGAACGCCTGCGCGTGCTCAGCGCCGATACTCCGGGCGACGTGGTGCGCGAGTACGAAAACCTGCAGCGCGCGCAGAAGAACGGCCTGAGCCCGGCGCAGCGCTACGGCCTGGCCCTGGCGCGGCTGCGCAACAGCGGCGCCGCCCAGGCCCGTACCGACCTGGCCGCGCTGCTCGGCGACCATCCCGACAACCTGTGGGTCGCGGTGGCGCTGGGCCAGGCCGAATCACGCGCGGGCCAGCCCGCCCAGGCCAATGCCCGCTTCGAGACGCTGCTGCGCCAGCACCCCGGCAGCCGACCGGTGGCGCTGACCTACGCCGAGATCCTCAACGAGCAGGGCGGCCGCGAGGCCGGCCAGCGCGCCCAGGCCATGCTGCGCCCGCTGCTGTCGCAAAGCGGCAATGATCCGGTGTTCCAGCTGCGGTATGCCCGGGCCAGCGAATTGGCCGGCGATACGGTGCGCGCCAGCGAGGCCTACGCCGAGGCGGCCTACCTGAACGGCCGACCGGAGCAGGCCCTGATCCAGCTGCAGGCCCTGAAGAAGCAGCCCGGCCTGGACTACGTGGGCCGCGCGCGGGTGGATGCGCGCATCGAGAGCATCACCCCGACCGTGCTCGAAATGCGCCGCCAGGGCGTCCGCGATCCGGAACTGGAACGGCGCTGAGCCGGTAACAGGGCTCCGACAGATGACCGGGGCATGGCAATCGGCATAGATCGCCGCCCGGGTCGTCACAAACATGTCATGAAACCGTAGTCTACTGGGCTCAATCCCGGTCTGATAAGCAATACGGTGCGCACGTGCAGAAACGCATTCTGATCGTCGATGACGAACCCGCGATCCGCGAAATGGTCGCCTTCGCCCTCCGCAAGGGCGACTACGACCCCATCCATGCCGGTGATGCGCGCGAAGCGCAGACGGCGATCGCTGATCGCGTCCCCGACCTGATCCTGCTGGACTGGATGCTTCCGGGCACCAGTGGGCTGGACCTGGCCCGTCGCTGGCGCAAGGAGGCCCTCACCCGCGAGGTGCCGATCATCATGCTGACTGCCCGCGGCGAAGAGAACGACCGCGTCGGCGGCCTGGAAGCCGGTGTCGACGATTACGTGGTCAAGCCGTTCTCGGCCCGCGAACTGCTGGCCCGGATCCGCGCGGTGATGCGCCGCGCCCGCGACGATGACGAGGACGGCAGCGTGGCGGTCGGTTCGATCCGCATCGACGGTGCCGCCCACCGCGTGTTCGCCGGCGACCAGCCGGTGCCGATCGGCCCCACCGAATACCGCCTGCTGCACTTCTTCATGACCCACCCCGAGCGCGTCTATACCCGCGCCCAGTTGCTGGACCATGTGTGGGGCGGCAGCGTGTACGTGGAGGAGCGCACCATCGACGTGCACATCCGCCGGCTGCGCAAGACGCTTGAACCGTTCGCGGCCGAAAACATGGTGCAGACCGTGCGCGGTGCTGGGTACCGCTTCTCCACTTCGACCTGATTACCGCCTGCCTTCTGCTACGCTCGGGTTGCTCCAGCAGCGGGGCAGAGCCCCGCTCTACGATTCGGCAGCGGGGCAGAGTTCCGCTCTACGATTCGGCGGGGCAACGATTCAGCGGGGCAGAGCCCCGCTCTACGCTGGAGCAGCGCCCCGCTCTCCCCCGGATCACGCCGGGGACCGCACCTTCCGCGAGACCGCAATGCCGCGCCACATCCGTTCTGCCTGGTTGAAGACACTGGCCACCCTCGCCCTGCTGCTGCTCGCCGCCGGCGTGCTGGGGCTGCTCACCGGCCATGTGTGGATGTGCATCGCGCTGGCGTCCATCGGCGCACTGGCCTGGCATTACTGGCGGCTGCGCCGGGTGCTGCGCCGGCTGACCGCCCGGCAGCGCTGGGATATGGGCGGCGGCAACGGCGTGTGGAACGAACTGGACCGCCTGCTGTACCGCAATCAGCTGGAAATGCGCACGCGCAAGCGGCGCCTGCTGGACATGCTGCGCAGCTACCGCGCCGCCGCCGCCGCCCTGCCCGACGCGGTGGTGGTGGTGGACCGCAACAGCCAGCGCGTGCAGTGGTTCAACGAAGCGGCCACCTCGCTGCTCGGCCTGCACCATCCCGGTGACCTGGGCGAGGCCCTGGTCGAGCGCCTGCAGCCGATGCCGCTGGCCCACTGGCTGGCCGGCGGGCGCAATGCCGAACCGATCCTGGACGTGCCCTCCCCGGTCGACCCGGCGATCCGGCTCAACCTGCGGCTGATTCCCTACTCGCCGGACTACTGGCTGCTGATCGCCCGCGATGTGAGCAAGCTGCTGCGGCTGGAGCAGGTGCGCCGCGACTTCGTGGCCAATGTGTCGCATGAACTGCGCACGCCGCTGACCGTAGTGCACGGCTACCTGGACATGATGGAGCCGGAGGACTTCCCCGGTACCGGCCCGATGCTGGAAGAAATGCGCAAGCAGTCCCAGCGCATGGCCCAGCTGGTGGAAGACCTGCTGACCCTGTCGCGGCTGGAATCGCAGGAACATACCGAAGAAGAAACCGTGGCGATGGCGCCGATGCTGGCCACGCTGCGCCGCGAGGCCGAAGCGCACAGCCAGGGCCGCCACCAGATCAGCGTGATCGACAGTGCCGGGGTCGACCTGCAGGGTTCCAACAAGGAACTGCACAGCGCCTTCTCCAACCTGGTCACCAACGCGGTGCGCTACACCCCGGCCGGTGGGCGGGTCGAAGTCGAGCTGGCCCGCGAGGGCCAGGGCGTGGTGCTCAGCGTGCGCGACACCGGCTATGGCATTCCCGCCACCCACCTGCCGCGCCTGACCGAACGCTTCTACCGGGTGTCCAGCAGCCGCTCGCGCGAAAGCGGCGGCACCGGCCTGGGCCTGTCGATCGTCAAGCACATCCTGGGCCTGCACCATGCGCGCCTGGAGATCCAGAGCGAGGTCGGCAAGGGCAGCGTGTTCGCGTGCCACTTCGATGCCGACCACGTCCGCGAGCGCGCCGACGCGGCCTCCCTTTCCTCTTCCGAAGACCTTTCCGCATGAGCACTCTCGTTCCCATCGCCGTGCCTGTGGACAACGATCCACTGCGTGACCCGGCGCTGTACATCAACCGCGAGCTGTCGCAGCTGGATTTCAACTTCCGCGTGCTGGCCCAGGCGATGGACACCCAGGTGCCGCTGCTGGAGCGGCTGCGCTTCATGTGCATTTCCTGCACCAACCTGGACGAGTTCTTCGAGATCCGCGCCGCCGCGGTCCGCCATGCGCAGGAGTTCGGCCTGCCGCCGGCCCCGGATGGCATGACCCCGCAGGCGATCCTCAACGCCATCCATGACCGTGCCGCACAGCTGGTGGACCAGCAGTACCGCTGCTGGAACGAGACCCTGCGCCCGGCACTGCACGAGGCCGGCATCGACGTGCTTGGCCGGCACTCCTGGAACCACCGCCAGAAGCGCTGGCTGCGCGCCTATTTCCGCAACGAGATCATGCCGGTGCTGTCGCCGCTGGGACTGGATCCGTCGCACCCGTTCCCGAAGATCCTCAACAAGTCGCTGAACATCGTGGTGGTGCTCAAGGGCACCGATGCGTTCGGCCGCGCCGGCCACCTGGCCATCGTGCGCGCGCCGCGCTCGCTGCCGCGCATCATCCAGCTGCCGGAAAAGCTCGGCGGCGCGCAGACCTATGTGTTCCTGTCTTCGGTGCTGTCGACCTTCGTCGATGAACTGTTCCCAGGCATGGAAGTCCAGGGGGCCTACCAGTTCCGCGTGACCCGCAATTCCGAGCTGGTGGTGGACGAGGAAGAGGTCGAGAACCTGGCGCTGGCACTGCGCGACGAGCTGGTCGATCGCGGCTACCGGCCGGCGGTGCGGCTGGAGATCGCCCAGGACTGCCCGCGCGACATCGTGCGCACGCTGCTGCAAAACTTCGGCCTGACCGAGAACGCGGTGTACCGCATCGACGGACCGGTCAACCTCAACCGCGTGATCCAGCTGTACGACCTGCTGGCCCGCCCCGAACTGAAGTATCCCCCGCTCAGTCCGCGCGTGCTGCGCGACGGCGACGGCATCTTCGACGTGGTGGCGCGCAAGGACGTGCTGCTGCACCATCCGTTCGATGCGTTCACCCCGGTGCTGGACCTGATCAAGCAGGCCGCGGTGGACCCCAACGCGCTGGCGATCAA
This sequence comes from Stenotrophomonas sp. HMWF003, assembly GCF_003061285.1. Taxonomy (NCBI): domain Bacteria; kingdom Pseudomonadati; phylum Pseudomonadota; class Gammaproteobacteria; order Lysobacterales; family Lysobacteraceae; genus Stenotrophomonas; species Stenotrophomonas sp. HMWF003. Next base: position 27,883 of record NZ_QAIW01000227.1, read on the forward strand.
GCAGACGCTGTACCGCACCGGCAAGGATTCGCAGATTGTCGATGCGTTGATCCAGGCCGCGCGCAACGGCAAGGACGTCACCGTGGTGGTGGAACTGCGCGCCCGTTTCGACGAAGAAGCCAACCTGGGCCTGGCCGACCGCCTGCAGGAAGCCGGCGTACAGGTGGTGTACGGCGTGGTGGGCTACAAGACCCACGCCAAGATGCTGCTGATCGTGCGCCGCGAAGGCCGCAAGCTGCGCCGCTACGTGCACCTGGGCACCGGCAATTACCACAGCGGTACCGCGCGCGCGTATACCGACCTGAGCCTGATCACCGCCGACCCGGACATCGGCAACGACGTGCACCTGCTGTTCCAGCAGCTGTCCGGCCTGGCGCCGCGGACCAAGCTCAAGTGCCTGTTGCAATCGCCGTTCACCCTGCACCCGGGCCTGCTGCAGCGGATCGAACGCGAGACCCGCCTGGCCACCAGTGGTCGTCCGGGTCGGATCATCGCCAAGATGAACGCCCTCAACGAGCCGCAGGTGATCCGTGCGCTGTATGCCGCGTCGCAGGCCGGCGTGCAGATCGACCTGATCGTGCGCGGCGCCTGCACGCTGCGCCCGGGCGTTCCCGGGGTGTCGGACAACATCCGGGTGCGCTCGATCGTCGGCCGCTTCCTGGAGCACAGCCGGGTTTACTGGTTCGGCAACGATGGTGCCGCCGAGCTCTACTGCGCCAGCGCGGACTGGCTGGAGCGCAACCTGCTGCGCCGGGTGGAAACCTGCTTCCCGATCCTGGACCCGGAGCTGGCACGCAAGGTGTACCGCGACGTGCTGCAGAACTACCTGGACGACAACCTCAACGCCTGGCAGCTGCAGGCCGACGGCAGCTACCTGAAGTGCACCCCGGGCCATGACGAACCGCCGCACGCGGCGCAGATGGCGTTGATGCAGGGGCTGTAGGGACCGACCGGGTGATGTCCCCCGCGTGCCGGGCAACGGTGCGCACCCGGCGGGTCACGATTCGCGCATCGGCGGCCGCCGGTCCCCCCTTCGATGCGACCGGTCGTCGCAGCCTGCCCATGTGAAGGGCGCGCGGTGACTTCGCGACCCACCCTTCGGCTAACATTCGCAAATGCCGCATACCTCCACGACTCCGCCCGCCCTGCAGGATGGCGACCTGCTCGCCGCCATCGACCTGGGTTCCAACAGTTTCCACATGGTCATCGCGCGCTACACGCTCGGGCAGCTGCGGGTGGTCGACCGCCTGCGCGAAACGGTGCGCATGGCCGATGGCCTGGACGGCAAGGGCGGCCTGTCCGCCGAGGCGCGCCAGCGCGCGCTGGAATGCCTGGCGCGGTTCGGCCAGCGCATCCGCGCCATTCCCTCGGTCCGGGTACGCGCGCTGGCCACCAACACCGTGCGCCAGCTGCGCTCGCCGCAGGCCTTCCTGATGCCGGCCGAGACCGCGCTCGGGCACGCCATCGAAGTGGTCAGCGGCCGCGAAGAGGCCCGCCTGATCTACCTGGGCGTGGCCCACGCGCAACCGCCCAAGCCGGACCAGCGCCGCCTGGTGATCGACATCGGCGGCGGCTCCACCGAATTCATCATCGGCCAGGGCATGCAGACCCTGGAGCGCGAAAGCCTGCAGGCCGGCTGCATCGCCAGCACGCGCCGGTTCTTCCCGGGCGGCAAGCTCAGCCGCAAGCGCTGGAAGGACGCGCTCACCGAGATCGGCGCCGAGTTCCAGCAGTTCGCCAACAAGTACCGGGCGCTGGGCTGGCATGAAGCGCTGGGCTCGTCGGGCACGCACAAGGCGATCAGCGAGATCTGCGCCACCATGAAGCTGAGCAAGGGCGCGATCACCGCCGAAGCCCTGCCACAGCTGCGCGACGAGCTGCTCAAGGCCAAGCGCATCGAAGACATCAACCTGCCCGGGCTGTCGGCCGACCGCCGGCCGATCATCGCCGGCGGCATCCTGGTGCTGGAGGCGGCCTTCCAGGCGCTGGGCCTGCAGAAGCTGCTGGTCAGTAAGGCGGCCATGCGCGAAGGCATCCTGTACGACATTCTGGGCCGCGCCAGCGAAAACGACCTGCGCGACGAATCGGTGGCCGCGCTGACCCTGCGCTACGGCATCGACATCGTGCAGGCCGACCGCGTCGAGCACACCGCGATGAACCTGCTGGCCCAGGTCGAAGACAGCTGGGCGCTGGACCCCGACGACGCGCGCATGCTCGGCTGGGCCGCGCGCCTGCACGAGCTGGGCCTGATGATCGCCCACAGCGGTTACCACGTGCACGGCAGCTACGTGCTGGAG
>NZ_QAIW01000228.1:0-4950 GCF_003061285.1 Stenotrophomonas sp. HMWF003
GGCATACAATGCGCCCGCTGTATTGGCTCATATCAAAGGAATGGCAATGAATCGGAAATGGAACACGTGGATTGCGGCAGCATTCGTCGGCAGCGTCATGTCACTGGGCAGCGTGACTGCAGCGCATGCCGACGATGCAGGAAGCCTGGGGGGCTGCGAAGGCATCAAGCTGAAGGTGCTTCTCAGGTCGACCAGGCCCACGACCCTCAACGACGTGATGGCGTCCTGGATCGGATCCAATCTCCGTGAGGTCGTCGGAAAGTGGGGGCCGCCGCAGGGTACGTTCGACAACCGCGACGGCAGCCGGATTCTGTCCTGGAAGGAGCAGGGCCCAAACTGGGGCGTCTGCACCAAGACCTTCCAAGCCGACGCTAACGACGCCCTGCAGCTGTCGAGCCTGAGCGGAGATTGCGGTTGCACCGCGCTGGCCCGCGGTACCGAACCGAGGGACACCCCGGTTCCCCGAATGACGCTGTAGTCCCGGCGGGCGCCATGCTGCGCCTTCCATCGGTGGCACCGTTCGCGGTGCCATTTTTGTTTCTGGCCCCATGGTCCGTGGCCGGTCCCTGCGAATAGAATCAGGCATCCGGACAGGGTGTCCGGCGTAAGGGGATAAGGATGCGCATGACGAAGTGGGCGGCGTTGGTCGCCATGGGGATGCTGGCCGGGCAGGCCACCGCAGTGGATCTGGAGCGCTACCTCAAGCGTGACCAGTTCACCGATATCAAGATCTCGCCCGATGGCGAGTACTACGCGGCCACGGTGCCGATGGAAGACCGGACCGCACTGGCGATCCTGCGCCGTACCGACGGCTCGATCGTCGGCTCGTTCGTGCCGCCGCCGAAGAACCATGCCACCGAGTTCGACTGGGTCAACCGCGAGCGCGTGTTGATCGGCCTGGCCGAGAAGATCGGCTCGCTGGACCAGCCACGCCTCACCGGCGAGCTGTATGCCATGAACGCCGACGGCGGCCGCGGCGAACTGCTGGTCGGCTATCGCGTGGAAGGCAACGGCCCGGGCACGCGCATCCAGCCCAAGAAGGTCGAAACCGTGGCCGCCTTCATGTTCGATGAGCTGGCCAATGACGACCGCAACGTGCTGGTCTCCATCTGGCCCTTCTCCGAGGACCCCTTCACCCGCGTTGACCGCCTCGACGTGCAGAGCGGGCGCCGTACCACCATCGCCCGCTCGCCGGTGCGCCGCGCCGACTTCACCAGCGACAACGCCGGCCAGGTCCGGTTCGCCCACGGCGCCGGGGCCGACAACGTCAACAAGCTGTACTACCGCGAAGCCAGCGGCGACACCTGGAAGCTGGTCAACGACGAGGCCGTCAACGGCCGCATCGAACAGGCGATCGGCTTCTCGGCTGACAACACCCTGGCCTACTTCACCAGCGAACAGGACAAGGGCCCGGACGTGATCGTGTCGTGGGACCCGGCCACCGGCAAGCGCACCCCGCTGCTGCGCGACCCGCAGGTGGACCCAAGCCGCATCATCCGCCGCCCCGGCACCTCCATTCCGGTGGGCGCGCTGTATCTGGGCGACAAGCCGCGGACCCGCTTCTTCGATGAAACCTCGCCCGACGCGCGCCTGTACCGCAGCCTGGAGGCGGCGTTCGGAGGCGATGCCATCTACATCACCTCCAGCACCCGTGACGGCAAGCAGCTGCTGGTCGAAGCGTGGTCGGGGCAGAACCCCGGCGACTTCTACATCTTCAACACCGAGGCCAAGAAGGCAGAGCACCTGATCAGCCGCAGCAGCTGGGTGGATGCGGCGACGTCGGCCAAGGTCGTGCCGGTGGCAGTCAAGGCGCGCGACGGTCTGGACATCAACGGGTTCCTCACCGTGCCCGAGGGCAAGACCGGCGCCAAGCTGCCGATGGTGGTGCTGCCGCATGGCGGCCCGTTCGGCGTCTTCGATGACGGCAGCTACGACATCGAACCGCAGCTGTTGGCCGCGGCCGGTTATGCGGTGCTGCAGGTCAACTTCCGCGGCTCGGGCAACTTCGGGCGTGCCTATCGCTCGGCCGGTGCGCGCCAGTGGGGCGGGGCCATGCAGGACGACCTCACCGACGCCACCCGCTGGGCCATCGACCAGGGCCACGCCGATCCCGCACGCATCTGCATTTACGGCGCCAGTTACGGCGGTTACGCCGCGTTGATGGGGGCCGCCAAGGAGCCGTCGCTGTACAAGTGCGCGGCCGGCTATGTGGGCGTGTACGACCTGCCGCTGATGTTCACCAATGGCGACATCCAGAGCCAGGGCTCGGGCGAAACCTACCTGAAGGAATGGCTGGGCAACCCGCAGCAGCTGGGCGCGGTGTCACCGGTCAACCTGGCCGCGCAGATCAAGGTGCCGGTGTTCCTGGCGGCCGGCGGCGAAGACAAGCGCGCACCGATCCAGCACACCAAGCGCATGGAAGCGGCCTTGAAGAAGGCCGGCGTGCCGGTGGAATCGCTGTACTACTCGACCGAAGGCCACGGCTTCTACACCGACCCCCACCGTCGCGAGTACTACACCAAACTGCTGGCGTTCCTGGCCAAAAACCTGGGGGGAACGACCGCCACGGCCGGCACCGGGAGTGCCGGGAACAAGGCGCCGTAACATGCCTGGCCGCGCCCGTGCCGATGGCGAAGTCCACGGCACAGGCGCTGCTGCGCGCCTGTCATCTGAACACCTGCGCCCGCGTCCAGGCCACCACGTCGGTGGCCTGGACGGTCTGCCGGGCTGTCCAGGCACGTGCGCTGTCGGGTCAGAACGCGTAGCTGGCGTGCAGCTGCGCCTGGCGGTCGGCGCTGCCCAACAGGCGCTGCGCCATCAGTGATGCGCCCAGGCTGAAACGCTTGTGCTGGTAGTCCGCTCCCAGCATCAGGCGATGATCCAGCCCGGTTGGCCTGGTGCCCGGCAACACGAAGGCGTGGTCCCCCGCGCCGTGCAGCGTGGCAACACGATCACTGGCGCGGTAGGCCAGCGACCCGATCAGGGCCGCGTCGCCCCGCACCGTCCAACGCGGGCTCAGCCGCCCCGTCATCCCGGTGCCGGCTTCCCATTGCACGCCCCGGCGGGTACCGGCGCCGACGGACAGGCCCAACGCATCGGCACCGTATTCGTGGAAGCCCGCTTCGCGGCTGTGGTACGCATGCGCGCCAAGGCGGGGTTGCCAGCGCAGACCGCCGGCAACCAGCTCGCGACTGATCATGCTGCCGATGCGGCTCCGCGACAGCGCGCGTTGACTGTGTGCGCTGTGCTGGACGGTGCCCCAGCTCAACTGGCGCTGGCCGTCCAGCTGATGCCACTCGTTGCCCAGGGTGTGCTGCACATCGAACGCGCCCAGTGCCTGCCCGATGCCCACGCCGGCGAAGCGTGACTGGTTGCGGGTCTGTCCACCCTCGGTGGCAATGTCCGATGCGAGCAGGCCGGTGCTCAGCTGCAGCTGTCCGCCCCCCCGCAGCGGGACCGCCACCTGCACCGCGCTACCGGTGCCCTGTACGCCATGGCGGGTTCCAGCGTCCGTGCCAAAGGCCACGAGACGGTGTCCCTCGACCGCCCGCGCGCGGGCCAGGCTTGACCAGAAGGCATCGCCGTTGGCGCCTGCACGCATGCTGGCGGCCACGACATCCGCGCCGGACAGCTGCGACAGGGCGCGATTGAAGGCTGCGGCGTCAGCCACTTCCAGGCTGTGGTACAGCGCGTTGCTGTCGTAGCCTGCCTCCAGCGCTTCGGCAACGCCCTGCAGGGGGGCGTCGGCCAGCGCGCGATAGTCGTTGCGGGTCATCACCACATCGACGGTGCCGGTCGCGTCGCGCTCCGCCCGTGCCTGCCACACCACCGAGGCGCTCCGGATGTTGTCTTCACCACTGTCGGCGCCCACGAACACGCCTTCCAGGCGCACCTGCGAGGCGGCAGTGCCCCGCGTGAACGTGGTATCCACCGCCACGTCGGACAGGTGCCCGCCCTGGTGCAGCACCAGGCGACCGGCGCTGCCGTCGGCATTGGTGCCCACGGTATAGCCGCTGACCCCGCGCGGCGCCTGCCAGCCCAGGTCCTGGCCCGGCTGGTTCGCGGCGTCGGTGGCAGCGTCGGCATTGTGGCCGCTGCCGCTGCCATACACATTGACCTGGCCGTTGTTGATGAGGCGGCCGCTGCCTCCTGGTGCCATCTGGAACGCGTAGGAGTTGTCGGCATGGATGTTGATCACACCGCCGCGGCGGTTGTTGAGCGTGGCCGAGCCATCCGAGCGCATCGCGACCATCCCTTGGCCGTTGTTGCCCCCGGCGGTGCCAAGGTTGATCGTACCGTCGTTGATGACCGTGGCACCGCGCGCGCCGGACATCGCCACCGCGTTGTCCCCGGTGACCGTGAGCGTGCCCTGGTTGAGCAGCGTGGCCGACGCGCCCTCTGCATGCAGCGCGGACTGATGGCGCGCGTTGCTGGTGATGCTGCCACCGAAGCGGTTGATGCCGGTGCTGGCGTGTGAATCGGCGACCAGGGTGAGTACCCGTGCATCCCCGGACAGCAGGATGCTGCCGCGATTGTCGAATGCTTCGATGACGTCCCTCTCACCGCCCACGCGCGAGGTTACCGCGTGGACCAGTGCGTTTTCATTGAGTACCCCGCGTGCGACCACGCTGCCGTGGTTGTCGAACCCGGCCATGCCCTGCAGCACGAAGCCGCCACCGTCCACCTCCAGCCGCGCAGTGCGGTGGCGTTCGCCGTTGTCGAACTCGCTCTCGCCCTGCAGGGTGACCAGCGTATCGCGCAGCTGCATTGTCAAGAGGTTTTCGATGTCGGCATCGCCGGCCAGAGTGATGCGGGCACCCTGCGCCTGGACGCTGCCGTAGTTGTCGAAGCTGGCATCGGCCTGCAGTTCCATCCGGCCGCGCAGGTCGAGATGCCCGCGGTTGTCGACATCGCCATCGCGTTCGATCAGCAGCGCGGCCCGTTCAGAGA
>NZ_QAIW01000229.1:0-6805 GCF_003061285.1 Stenotrophomonas sp. HMWF003
CTGATCAAGCGCGACGATGCGCAGGCACGCGACGCAGAGGCCGACGACATGCTGGACACACCGCCGCCACGTGGCACCGCCCGCACGCGTGCGGCAGCGACCAAGCGCGCACCCACCGGCGCTGCAGCCAAGGCCGGCAAACGCACGGCCACGCCCGCGCGCAAGGCCGATGCGCGCTGGCGCACCCGCGCGCTGGCGCTGGATGGCGCGCGCGACGCCCCTTACCCGCCCGGCTTCAAGCCCCAGCTGACCGACCACCGCGCCACCGCACCGGACGGCGACGGCTGGCTGCACGAGATCAAATGGGACGGGTACCGCCTGCTGGCCGAGGTCAACGACGGGGTGGTAGCGCTGCGCTCGCGTGGCGGCCTGAACTGGACCGACGATTTTCCCGAGGTAGTGCAGGCCATCGCGGCGTTGCCGGTGCGCGACGTGCGCCTGGACGGCGAGCTGGTGGTGCTTGATGCGCAGGGCCGCAGCGATTTCACTGCCTTGCAGAAGGTCATCGACGGCACTGCCAAACAGCCGCTGCGCTACGTGGTGTTCGACATGCCCGGCATCGCCGGGGTGGATATCAGCCGCAGCGCGCTGCTGCAGCGCAAGGCACTGCTCAAGGAGCTGATCGGTCCGGGGCCGGGCACGCTGGCCTACAGCGACCACGTGCTTGACCATGGACCGGCGGTGTTTGCCGCCAGTGGCGAGGCCGGGTTCGAGGGCATCATCAGCAAGCGTGTGGACGCGCCCTACGTCAACGCGCGCTCGCCGGCGTGGATCAAGATCAAGCACGAGAGCACCGACGAATTCCTGATCGTGGGCTACACCGACCCCAAGGGCGCGCGCAGCGGCTTCGGCTCGCTGTTGATGGCCACCCCGGACAAGGGCGGCCTGCGCTACGTAGGGCGGGTCGGCACCGGGTTCGATGATGCGCTGCTGGGCGCGCTCACCCGGCAGCTGAAGCCGCTGGCCGTGGCCGACGCGGGGGTGGACCTGCCCGCGCACGTGCCGTTCAAGGCGCGCAGCGTGCATTGGGTGAAACCGGTGCTGGTGGCCGAGGTGGCCTTCCGCGGCTGGGCCAAGGAAGGGCTGCTGCGCCAGGCCAGCTTCAAACGGCTGCGCGAGGACAAGTCTGCCGGCGACCTGGGCGCGGCAGGCCAGGCGACGGAGAAGGCCAAGGGCATGAACAAGACAACGCGCAAGGCCAAGGCCGATGCACAGGCGGCAGGCGACGCCCCCGATGGCGTCAGCATCAGCCATCCCGAGCGGGTGGTGTTCGCCAAGACGAAGATCACCAAGGGCGAGGTGGCCGACTACTACCGGCAGATGGCGCGCTGGGTGTTGCCCGAAGTTGCAGCGCGGCCGCTGTCGGTGCTGCGTTGCCCGGACGGCGTGGACAAGCCCTGCTTCTTCCAGAAACACCACGGCACCGGACTGGGCGAGGCGGTGCGCGCGATACCGCTGGAACAGAAGAGCGGGCGCGAAGATTACCTGTACATCGAAGACGTGGCCGGGCTGCTGCAACTGGTGCAGATGAACACCCTGGAGCTGCATCCCTGGGGCGCCACCGTGGCCGATCCAGAGCATCCGGACCGGCTGGTGTTCGACCTGGACCCCGGCGACGGGGTGAGCTGGGCGCAGGTGAAGGCGGCCGCACGCGATGTGCGCGACCGGCTGCTGGACACCGGCCTGCAGAGCTTCGTGCGGCTGTCCGGGGGCAAGGGCGTGCACGTGGTGGTGCCGTTGCAGCCCAAGGCCGACTGGGCCCAGGCCAAGGACTTCTGCGAGGCGTTCGCGCAGGCCATGGCCGAACATGCGCCGGACCGCTACGTGGCCACGATGAGCAAGGCCAAGCGCACCGGGGTGATCTTCATCGACTGGCTGCGCAACGCGCGGGGCGCCACCAGTGTCAGTTCCTGGTCACTGCGCGCGCGGCCCGGTGCAGGCGTGGCGGTGCCGCTGCGCTGGGAAGAGCTGGGCCGCATCACGGCGGCCGATGCGTTCCCCATGGCCAAGGCGCTGCAGCGGGCGCAGCGCCTGAAGCAGGATCCGTGGGACGGGATCGACGCGGTGAAGCAGGTGCTGCCGGGGGCGTGACGCCGTAAGGCGTGCGCCAACGGCCGGTCGCCCTACTGTGGCCGATAACGCGCGCCCAGCCAGATGCCGACGGCCTGCAGCGGCAGCGAGAGCAGCAGCACCAGCACGAACCAGAACGGGAAGTCGCTGCCCAGGTCCCAGGCGGCGAAGACCGAGGCGGCGGCGATCACCGCCCACACCACGCCGCCGTGTACGTAAGGCAGCGTCGGCGCGTAGCGCGCGGCGAACGCGGTGGCGGCCAGGCCGCCGAGAATGGTCCAGCCCAGGTCCCAGGCCAGGCGCGGCTGCCCGCCGTCGGCCAGGCCGATCCAAGGCGCGATCCAGCCGGCCGCGCCGCTGACCATGCCGAGCACGAACAGCGCCACCACCAAGCACAGCACGGACAGCACGACGGTCTTGGCAAGCGACAACGCGGACATGGCGATCCAGGGCAACGGGACGGTGCCCATTATGGACGCCTGCGTGGGGTCAGACCTTGCCGGCGTCCTTCAGCTGCGCGAACTCGTCATCGCTGAACAGCCGCGAGCGCACCAGGAAGCGTACGCCCTCGCCGTTTTCCAGCGAGAACATGCCGCCGCGCCCGGGCACCACGTCGATGATCAGCTGGGTATGCTTCCAGTACGCGAACTGCGACGCGCTGATGTAGAACGGCGCACCGCCGATCTCGCCCAGCTGCACGTCGCGGTCGCCCACGATGAAATCCCCCTGGGCAAAGCACATCGGCGAGGAGCCATCGCAGCAGCCCCCGGATTGGTGGAACAACAGCGGTCCGTGGCGGGCGTGCAGCGTGTGGATCAGCTGCAGTGCGGCCAGGGTGGCGGTTACCTGGGGCGGTTGGGTGTTCATCGTTGGGGGTTCCTGGGAGCCGGCCAGCGGCCGGCACTACCGGTGCGGGTGCGGCCTGCCTTGTGCGTCAGGCGTTGAGGTCCAGCACCACGCGGCCTTCGATCTTGCCGGCGTGCATGCGCGCGAAGATGTCGTTGATGTTCTCGAGCGAATCGCTGGTGACCGTGGCCGCGACCTTGCCCTGCTCGGCGAATTCCAGCGATTCCTGCAGGTCCAGGCGGGTGCCCACGATCGAGCCGCGCACGGTGATGCCGTTGAGCACCATGCCGAAGATGTCCAGCGGGAAATCGCCCGGCGGCAGGCCGTTCAACGACACCGTGCCACCACGGCGGACCATGCCGAGCGCCTGCTCGAAGGCCTTCGGCGATACCGCCGTGACCAGCGCACCGTGTGCGCCGCCGATCTCCTTCTTCAGGAACGCGGCCGGGTCGGTAGTGCGTGCATTGATGGTGATCGTGGCACCCAGCCGCTCGGCCAGGGCGAGCTTGCCGTCGTCGATGTCCACGGCGGCCACGTTCAAGCCCATCGCCTTGGCGTACTGCACCGCCATGTGGCCCAGCCCGCCGATGCCGGAGATCACCACCCATTGGCCGGGCTTGGTATCGGTGACCTTCAGGCCCTTGTACACGGTGACGCCGGCGCACAGGATCGGTGCGACCTCGATGAAGCCGATGCCCTTGGGCAGCAGGCCCACATAGTTGGCATTGGCCAACGCGTACTCGGCGAAGCCGCCGTTGACCGAATAGCCGGTGTTCTGCTGCGCTTCGCACAGCGTTTCCCAGCCGCCCAGGCAGTGCTCGCAGTGGCCACAGGCCGAATACAGCCACGGAATGCCGACACGGTCGCCCTCGCGGATATGGGTGACGCCTGCGCCCACCGCGACCACGTGGCCCACGCCTTCATGGCCCGGAATGAAGGGCGGGTTGGGCTTGACCGGCCAGTCGCCGTCGACCGCATGCAGGTCGGTATGGCATACGCCGCACGCTTCGATCTTCACCAGGATGTCGCCCGGGCCGGGGCGCGGCACCTGCACTTCCTCGATGCGCAACGGCTTGCCGAATTCGCGGACGACCGCGGCCTTCATGGTCTTGTTCATGCGTGGATCTCCGTGGATTGCCAATGACAGCACTGTGGCGCCGGCCTCATGCCGGCGCCTTGATCGTGATCAAGCAGGGCGCGGGCTCAGAAGAAGCCCAGCTTCTTCGGCGAGTAGCTGACCAGCAGGTTCTTGGTCTGCTGGTAATGGTCGAGCATCATCTTGTGGTTCTCGCGGCCGATGCCGGACTGCTTGTAGCCGCCGAACGCGGCATGCGCCGGATAGGCGTGGTAGCAGTTGGTCCACACCCGACCGGCCTGGATGCCGCGACCCATGCGGTACAGACGCGAGGCATCGCGGCTCCATACGCCCGCGCCCAGCCCGTACAGCGTGTCGTTGGCGATCTCCAGCGCCTCTTCCTCGGTCTTGAAGGTGGTCACCGACACCACCGGCCCGAAGATTTCTTCCTGGAACACGCGCATCTTGTTGTGGCCCTTGAACACGGTGGGCTGCACGTAGAAGCCCCCGGCCAGGTCGCCGTCGAGGCTGGCCTGCTCGCCGCCGATCAGCACCTGCGCGCCTTCCTGCCTGCCGATGTCGAAGTAGGACAGGATCTTTTCCAACTGCTCGGACGACGCCTGCGCGCCGACCATGGTGTTGGGGTCCAGCGGGTTGCCCTGCTTGATCGCGGCCACGCGCTTGAGCGCGCGTTCCATGAATCTTTCGTAGATCGACTCCTGGATCAGCGCGCGCGACGGGCAGGTACACACTTCGCCCTGGTTGAAGGCGAACAGCACGAAGCCTTCGATGGCCTTGTCCAGGAAATCGTCGTCCTCGGCCATCACGTCGGCGAAGAAGATGTTGGGTGACTTGCCGCCCAGCTCCAGCGTCACCGGGATCAGGTTCTGGCTGGCGTACTGCATGATCAGCCGGCCGGTGGTGGTTTCACCGGTGAAGGCGATCTTGGCGATGCGCGGGTTGGACGCCAGCGGCTTGCCCGCTTCCACGCCGAAACCATTGACCACGTTGAGCACGCCCTTCGGCAGCAGGTCGCCGATCACCTCCATCAGCACCAGGATCGAGGCCGGCGTCTGTTCGGCCGGCTTGAGCACCACGCAGTTGCCGGCGGCCAGTGCCGGGGCCAGCTTCCAGGCGGCCATCAGCATCGGGAAGTTCCACGGGATGATCTGCCCGACCACGCCGAGCGGCTCGTGGAAGTGGTAGGCGATGGTGTCCTTGTCGATCTCCGACAGGCTGCCTTCCTGCGCGCGCACCGCAGCGGCGAAGTAGCGGAAGTGGTCGGCCATCAGCGGGATGTCGGCGTTGAGTGTTTCGCGGATCGGCTTGCCGTTGTCCCAGGTCTCGGCATGCGCAAGCAGCTCGAGGTTCGCCTCGATGCGGTCGGCGATCCTGTTGAGGAGGTTGGCGCGGTCGGTGGTGGAGGTGTCGGCCCAGGCGCGTTTGGCGGCATGCGCCGCATCCAGCGCGGCCTCGATGTCCTCGGCGTTGGAGCGGGCCACCTCGGTGAAGACCTTGCCGGTGACCGGGGTGGTGTTCTCGAAGTACTGGCCGCTGCGCGGCGCCACCCACTCCCCGCCGATGTAGTTGCCGTAGCGCGGCTTGAAGATGGACTGCGGGTCGGTGGCGTGCGGCTTGGCGGACGTGACGGCATTCATGGGTACATCTCCGGATGGCAGTGGACAGGCCCGCAAGGCTCAGGCCTGCAAGGGTCTGTTGCATGGCGCAAGGACGGTGCCAGGTTCGGAGTGGTGCGCTGCGGCATGGGGCGGCCCGGCGCACGGATTGGGCGGGGCCGTTGAAACTGATGCGGTGCACCACGCAAGGTCATTGCACGGTAACGCCGGGTGTGGTGTTTATCGGAACAGGCCCCGCTACAACTGTCGCAGATTGCGACACTGGAGAATCCAGGTGTCCCAGCGTCCGCTCCAGCACCGTGTCGGCAACGCACGCCGCTCGTTTTTCGAGCGCGGCGCGGCGCCGATCGGCATCGTGCCCGATACCATCCTGCAGTCGTGGCAGCGCTGCCAGCGCGGCGGGCTGTCGGTGGATGCGCAGCCGGACGTCGAGCCGCTGCCGGACGCACGCCTGCGCGAGTTGCGCCAGCGGCAGGAAACGCTGTGGCGGCTGGCACGGCCGGAGCTGGATGGCCTGGCCGCCGACATCGCCGCGACCGGCAGCATCGCGCTGCTGACCGACGAAGCGGGCTGGATTCTGGACGCCGAGGGCAACCCGGCGTTCCTCGACAAGGCCGGGCGCGTGGCCCTGATGCCGGGCGTGCGTTGGGATGAAACCACGGTGGGCACCAATGCGATCGGCACCGCGATCGTCGAAGGCCGCTCGGTGGAGGTGCGCGGTGGCGAGCACTACTTCGCCCCGCACGCGATCCTGACGTGTTCGGCCACGCCGATCTTCGATCCCTACGGGCAGCGCGTGGGGGTACTGGATATCTCCGGCGACGCACGCCAGCAGCACCTGCATGCGCGCGTCCTGGCGCGGCAGGCGGTGGCGCACATCGAGCACCGTTATTTCGAGGCCGGGCTGAGCGATTGCGAGGTGGTCCGCCTGCACCACGACGCCGGCCTGCTGGGGACCGCGCGCGAAGGCGTGCTCGGCTTCCGCAATGGCCGCCTGGTGGCCGCCAACCGCGCCGGACTGGCCCTGTTCGGGCTGGACCATGGCGACATCGGCAGGGCGCCCTACGCGGCGCTGTTCGATGGGCCGCTGTCGCGGCTGCACGACGATGGCGCGCTGGTCGACCGCCAGGGCCGCGCGCTGTACGGGCACCTGAGCCCGGCCGGCGGTGCCAGGGTG
>NZ_QAIW01000229.1:6823-7802 GCF_003061285.1 Stenotrophomonas sp. HMWF003
CTGCGGCGCGGGTCGACACCACGCCCCTGTTCGACGACGCCCAACAGCAGCAGCTGGCGCGCGCCTGCCGCGTGCTGGACGCACACTTGCCGGTGCTGCTGCAGGGCGAGACCGGTACCGGCAAAGAGGTCTTCGCGCGTGAACTGCATCGGCGCAGCGCGCGCGCCGACAAGCCGTTCGTGGCGGTCAACTGCGCAGCCCTGCCGGAGGGCCTGATCGAAGCCGAGCTGTTCGGTTACGAGGAAGGTGCCTTCACCGGTGCGCGCAAGAGCGGCAATACCGGCCTGCTGCGCCAGGCCCAGGGCGGCGTGCTGTTCCTGGATGAAATCGGCGACATGCCGCTGGCACTGCAACCACGGCTGCTGCGCGTGCTGCAGGAACGCACGCTGTCACCGCTGGGCGGCGGCAAGCCGGTCCAACTGGATTTCGCCCTGATCTGCGCCACCCACTGCGATCTCGACCAGGCCATGGCGGCCGGCGACTTCCGCAGCGACCTCTATTACCGCATCGCCGACCACAGCGTGCGCCTGCCCGCAGTGCGCGAGCACGCCGACCGTACGGCGCTGGTGCGCGGCCTGTGGGAACGGCTCGGCCAGGGCCGGCAACTGGACACCCCGGCGCTGGACACGCTGGCGGGCTACACATGGCCGGGCAACGTGCGGCAGCTGTGCGCGTGCCTGCGTACGCTGGTGGCGCTGAGCGATCCGGGTGAGGTGATCCGGCAGGGCATGCTGCCCGCCTATCTGCAGGCGGCGCCCGCACCGGTCATGCCATCCACGGCCGAGGGCCTGGTGGCGATGAACGAAACCGCGATGCGCGACGCGCTGCGTGCAGCCGATGGCAACGTCGCCCAGGCCGCGCGTGCGCTGGGCATCAGTCGCAGCACGCTGTATCGCCGGGTGGGAGCGACGGCCCGCCGCCACTGAGGCGGGCCGGCCATGACGCCTCAGCCGACCAGTGCGGCAGAATCGCGTGCGAG
>NZ_QAIW01000230.1:0-4492 GCF_003061285.1 Stenotrophomonas sp. HMWF003
GTGATCGTATCCGCATCCAACGATGCACCGAACCAGGCCAACTTGATGACTGAGACCACCCCCGCCCCGACCCCCGCGCTGCGCCGCCTGGGCAGTCTGGGTACGCTGTGGCCGTTCGTACGTCGCCATTCGGGGCTGTTCACTGCCTGGCTGGTCGCCCTGGCGATCTCGTCGGCGGCCACGCTGAGCCTGCCGCCCGCGGTCAAGGTGATGATCGACCATGGCTTCAACAACAACGGCCAGATCAATCGCGCGTTCGGCCTGCTGTTCCTGGTCGCGGTGGTGATGGGGCTGGCTACCGCGGCGCGCTTCTTCTTCGTGTCGTTGCTGGGCGAAAAGGTCGTGGCCGATCTGCGCAGCCAGCTCTACACCCACCTGATCACCCTCGGCGCCGGTTTCCACGACCGCAGCCGCAGTGGCGAACTGGTGTCCCGGCTCACCGCCGACAGCGAGTTGCTGCGCAGCGTGATCGGTTCGACGATGTCGGTGGCGCTGCGCAGCAGCGTCACCGTGGTCGGCAGCCTGGTGATGCTGTTCGTCACCAGCCCGCGGCTGGCCGTGTGGTCGCTGCTCGGCATCCCGCTGGCCGTGCTGCCGGTGATCATCGGTGCGCGCCGCCTGCGCAACATCTCCCGTGCCAGCCAGGACCGCGTCGCCGACGCCAACAGCCTGGCCGCCGAAACCCTGGGCGCGGTGCGTACCGTGCAGGCGCATGCACGCGAGCCCTATGAACGCGGCCGCTTCAACGTTGCGCTGGCCGAATCGATCAAGGCCGCGCGCCGTCGCATCGGCGCGCAGTCGATCGTCACCGCCACCGCCATCGTGCTGGTGTTCGGTGCCATCGTGGGGGTGCTGTGGCTGGGCGCGCACGATGTCAGCGACGGCCGCATGACGGCAGGCACGCTCGGTCAGTTCGTGCTGTACGCCATGATCGGCGGTGGTTCGGTCGGTGCGCTGGCAGAGGTCTGGAATGAACTGCAACGCGCGTCCGGCGGCATGGGACGGATCGCAGAACTGCTGCAGGAAGACATCGAGATCACCGCGCCGGCCAACCCGGTGCAGATGCCGCTGCCGCTGCGGGGCGAGATCCGCTTCGACAACGTGGTGTTCCACTATCCGCAGCGCCCGGACACCGCGGCACTGGAAGGGTTCGACCTGCATGTACGGCCCGGCGAGACCGTTGCCCTGGTCGGTCCGTCCGGCGCCGGCAAGAGCACGGTGCTGTCGATGCTGCTGCGCTTCCACGACCCGGCCACCGGCAGCATCCTGGTCGACGGCGTGGATGTGCGCCAGGTCGACCCGGCCCAGCTGCGCGCGCAGATGGCACTGGTACCGCAGCAACCCACGCTGTTTGCCGCTACCGCGCTGGACAACATCCGGTACGGCCGATTGGAGGCCAGCGATGAGGAAGTGCAGCGCGCCGCCGAAGCCGCAGAAGCCGACGAGTTCCTGCAGGCCCTGCCCGACGGGTACCTGAGCGAACTGGGCGAGCGCGGTGCGCGCCTGTCCGGTGGCCAGCAGCAGCGCATCGCGATCGCACGGGCGCTGCTGAAGGATGCGCCGATCCTGCTGCTCGACGAGGCCACCAGCGCGCTCGACGCGCAGAGCGAGCGCGCGGTGCAGCAGGCGCTGGAACGCTTGATGGCGGGGCGAACCACGCTGGTGATCGCCCATCGCCTGGCCACCGTGCTCAAGGCCGACCGCATCGTGGTGATGGACCACGGCCGCATCATCGCCCAGGGCACCCACGAACAGCTGCTGGCCGAAGGCGGGCTGTACGCGGAGCTGGCACGCCTGCAGTTCATCGATTGATGACGCACCGCTAACGCTGCCGGTTGCATGGTGCGCAGGTCACAGGTCCATGCCACTGCAGGAGGTGCTTCATGTCGTTTCGACAGTTTCCCGCGACCGACGCCACGGGCGAAAGCTACGTCATCATCGAATTCAAGCAGGACCCGGCGCCCGCCGACGCGTCGGCTGCGCCAGCGGACGCGAACGTGCGTTACGAGCTGGCCGATGGCCGCCACCTGGTCCGCGATGGCCGTCAGTTCCGCACCGCTGGCGGTGAGTTGACCCTGACCACCTGAGCGCGCGACGCGGCCGGCCGGCGCGACCGAAAAAAGTTTGCGACAGGCTGGTCATTTTATGACCAGCCATCTTGACAGCCTTTGCCCGCAACGGCTGCACGCGGTTATCCACATGTTTGTGCGCAACTCATCCACACCCCCTGTGGATGAATGCGGCGTTGCAACACGTCAGCGCGGCAGGACCCGGCCGATGCCCGTGGCATCAATTTCCACGGCGGCGCGCTGCAGGGCCTGCACATCGCTGCCGGCGACGAAGCCGACACGGAAATGCACTTCCCCACCCGGCGTGCGCGAGGAGTGGATCGAGGCCAGGCTCACCGCATGCCGCTCGAAGACGTGCAGCAGTTCGCGCAGCGAACCGGGCCGGTCTTCGGGCAGATGGACGCTGATCGCATTGCGCTCGGTCAGGTCGGCCAGCAGATAGCCCACCCGTTCGAAGGTGTAGTTGCCTTCGGCCAATACCGTCTCGCCCTGGCTGTCACGGTTGTCCAGCAGCAGTTGCTGGCGGAACGCCGCCCGCGCGGCATCATCGCCCTGCCCGACCTGCGCGCGCAGCTGCTGCAGCTGGGCCAGCAGCCGGTCCAGCATGGGCGCCACGTGCGGGTTGCCGAACTGGATGTCCTCGTAGATCGCCGGGTTCAGCGACAGGATCCGCGCGATGATCGCCGTGTCCAGTTCGAAGGACGCCGAGCGGTACGGCATCAACGCGGGCAGCGCGCCCAGGAGCGGCGCGTATTCGCGCAGCACGCCGGCCTGGGCCAGGTGAGTGGCGTGCACCATCGCCTGCACCAGCGCCATCACCTGGTCGTGGTGCTCGGGCGTGGCGCGTACGCATTCGGCTTCCAGGGCGTCGCACAGCTGCTGCACCCACGGCTGCCAGCGCGCGAGGCGCGCCTCGCAGACCACCATCACCCGGCCTTTCAGCGTAGGCGCCTTGGGCGGTGCGGTCATCGGATGCAGGCCCACCACCTCGGCCTGCGAGGCCAGCATCGCCGCCACCGGCGCGCTTTTCACCGAGGTCACGTCCAGCCACAGACGGCCGGCTTCCCGCCCGGCTGATCGCGCGACGTAGTCGGCGATCACCGTCGGCGTGTGCCGGATCGGCGCGGAGAAGACCAGCACGTCGGCCTGCTCCAGCAGCTGTTCGGGCGTGTGCGACTGCGGGTCGGCCGGGTCGTGGCCGATCACCTCTACGCCCATGCGCTGCTGCAGGAAATTCCGCAGCCAACGGCCATACGCGCCGGCACTGCCGACGATGCCGACTACCCGTGCGCTCACGCGATGCGCTCGGGCACGAAGCGCTGCGGCAGTGCCAGTGCAGCCGGTGCGGCGGCCAGCACGTCGAACTCCTCGTGGCCATTGGCCAGCGTGGTTTCCAGCGCCACGTGCACGCCGGCGATGGCGCGCGAAATCGCCTGTTCGAAGGATTCGCCGCGCAGCAGGAACGCCACCAGCAGCGACATCAGCACGTCACCGGTGCCGGCCACGTCCACCGGCAGGTGCGGCGAGGACCAGCGCCAGATCGCCTCGCGGCTGACCGCCAGCGTGACCAGCTGGCCGGGCTCGCCGCCCACGCTGTGCGCAAGCACCCACTGCGGCCCACGCGCCAGCAGCGCCTGCGCGGCGGCGATGGCATCGTCTTCGGCCAGGCTGGGCATGCCGGTCAGGCGGCCCAGCTCGAACGCATTGGGGGTCACCAGCCACGCATGCGGCAGCAGCCGCTCGGCGAAGATGGTTTCCAGCCCGGGTTCGACATAGGGGCCGGTGTGGGTGTCGCCGATCACCGGGTCCAGGCAGTAGCGCAGCTGCGGCGCGGTGGGCAGCACCTGGTCGAGCCAGTCGGCGAACGCCGCGCCATTGCCGACGCTGCCGAAGTAGCCGGACACCAGCATGCGCGCGCGCTGCGGTAGGCCGCGTTCGCTGGCCCCCAGCAGCAGTTCGGCAAACCAGTCGGCCGGCAGCACGCGACCACGCGTGGTCGGATAGAACGGCGCATTGCTGAGCAGCGTGGTAGGCACTTCGGCCACGCGCACGCCCAGCGCGCGCAGCGGCGGCACCGCCGCGCTGTTGCCTGCATAGCCGTACACCAGCTGCGACTGCACCGAGATGACGTCGACCGGCGACGGACCGTCCGGGCGCTGGCGGCGTCCATGGACCAGGTGGCTTTCGAGGGATTCGTTCATCCCGCCATTTTACGCCCGCCGCCGCCCGGGTAGAGCCACCCCATGGGTGGCTGCGCTGTCCGGCCGCACCCCATGGGTCGCTGCGCGGAGCCGATCCACGCCCCGCGGGTCGCTGCGCGGAGCCGATCCACCGGTAGAGCCACCCCATGGGTGGCTGTCGACCCATCCGGCACCGCGTGCAGCCACCCATGGGGTGGCTCTACCTCGGGTCGGGCCGTGCAG
>NZ_QAIW01000230.1:4502-6220 GCF_003061285.1 Stenotrophomonas sp. HMWF003
GGGGTGGCTCTACCCCCGGTCTGCGTACACAAAAAAGGCCCGCTGTTGCCAGCGGGCCTTCGGTATATCGCAACAACCGGTCTCGTTTACGAGGTCATCCGGTCCCAGAAGCCCTTCACGCCGTCGATGAACGTCGCCGACTTCGGCGAGTGCTTGCGCGCTTCTTCGCCGGTGAAGGTGGTTTCAAACTGTTCCAGCAGCTTGCGCTGCTCGGTGGTCAGGTTGACCGGCGTTTCCACCACCACGCGGCAGTAGAGGTCGCCTTCGCTGCGGCTGCGCACCGAACGCACACCCTTGCCACGCAGGCGGAACAGCTTGCCGGTCTGGGTTTCGGCCGGAATGCGGATCTCCGCATACCCGCCCAGGGTCGCCACGCGCACGGTATCGCCCAGCGCGGCCTGCGAAATCCGGATCGGCACTTCGCAATGCAGGTCGTCGCCATCGCGCTGGAAGATCGCGTGCTCGCGCACCCGCACTTCCACGTACAGGTCGCCCGGCGGCGTGCCGGCCGGACCGGCCTCGCCTTCGCCCGACAGCCGGATGCGGTCGCCGGTATCGACGCCCGCAGGCACCTTCACCGACAACACCTTGTCTTCCTCCACACGGCCGTTGCCGTGGCAGGTCTTGCACGGGGTCTGGATGATCTTGCCGCGCCCGTTGCAGTTGTGGCACGCCTGCTGCATGGCGAAGATGCCACGCTGGATGCGCACCTGGCCGTGGCCATGGCACACGCTGCAGGTATCGACCTTGCCGTCTTCGGACCCACTGCCATCGCAGTCGTCGCACTCGGCCAGGGTCGGAATCTCGATGCGGCGCTCCACGCCCATCACCGCTTCTTCCAGGTCCAGTTCCATCACGTAGCCGACATCGGCGCCGCGACGCGCCTGGCGCTGGCCACCGCCGGCGGCACCGCCGAAGATGTTGCCGAAGATGTCACCGAAGATGTCGCCCATGTCCGGACCACCCGGGCCACCGCCGCCGCCCATGCCGTGCTCGAACGCAGCGTGGCCGTGGGCGTCGTACATGCGGCGCTTGTTGGCGTCGGACAGGGTTTCGTAGGCTTCCTTGCACTCCTTGAAGGAGGCTTCGGCCGCCGCATCGCCCGGATTGCGGTCCGGGTGGTACTTCATCGCACAGCGGCGATAGGACTTCTTCAGCTCTTCTTCGCTGGCGGTGCGGGACACGCCCAGCACTTCGTAATAGTCGCGCTTGCTCATAACTTGAATCGGTATCCGGAGGTCGGGATTCGTCAAAGCGGAAGAGCGGAACCACGTCCGCTCTTTCGTCGGGCGCCCCGACAAACCGTGTTACGGCTGCCAGGACCCAGGGGAAACGACAACGGGACGTTGCCTGCGCAACGTCCCGTGTCTGGGCCGGATCAGGACTTCTTGTCGTCCTTGACTTCGGTGAACTCGGCGTCGACCACATCGTCGTGCGCGCCGTTGTTGGCACCGGCGTCCGGGCCCGGGGCGGCACCGCCCTGGTCGGCCGCGGCCGAGGCGGCGAACAGCGCCTGGCCGGCTTCTTCCAGCACCTTCGACTTGGCTTCGATCTGCGCCTTGTCGTCGCCCTTCATGGCGGTTTCCAGATCGGCCAGGGCCGACTCGACCTTGCCGATCACATCGCCACCGACCTTGCTGCCGTGTTCGGTGATCGCGGTACGGGTACCGTGGATCAGCGCGTCGGCCTGGTTGCGGGCCTGGACCAGCTCATGGAAC
>NZ_QAIW01000230.1:6230-9512 GCF_003061285.1 Stenotrophomonas sp. HMWF003
CTTCTTCGCGGTTGGCTTCGGCGTCGGCGACCATGCGCGCGATCTCGTCCTCGGACAGACCCGAACCGGCCTTGATCTCGACCTTCTGTTCCTTGTTGGTCTTCTTGTCCTTGGCCGACACGTGCAGGATGCCGTTGGCGTCGATGTCGAAGGACACCTCCACCTGCGGCATGCCGCGCGGCGACGGCTCGATGCCGGACAGGTCGAACTTGGCCAGCGACTTGTTGAAGCGGGCCTGCTCGCGCTCACCCTGCAGCACGTGCACGGTCACGGCCGACTGGTTGTCCTCGGCGGTGGAGAACACCTGCGAGGCCTTGGTCGGGATGGTGGTGTTCTTTTCGATGATCTTGGTGAACACACCGCCCATGGTTTCGATACCCAGCGACAGCGGGGTCACGTCCAGCAGCAGCACGTCCTTGACGTCGCCGCCCAGCACGCCGCCCTGGATCGCCGCACCCAGTGCCACGGCTTCGTCCGGGTTGACGTCCTTGCGCGGTTCCTTGCCGAAGAACTCGGTCACGGCCTGCTGCACCTTCGGCATGCGGGTCTGGCCGCCGACCAGGATCACTTCGCTGATGTCGCTCGAGCGCAGGCCGGCGTCGTTCAACGCCACGCGGCACGGCTCGATCGACTTCTTGATCAGCTCTTCCACCAGCGCTTCCAGCTTGGCGCGGGTCAGCTTGATGTTGAGGTGCTTCGGGCCCGACGCGTCCGCGGTGACGTACGGCAGGTTCACTTCGGTCTGCTGGGCGCTGGACAGCTCGATCTTGGCGCGCTCGGCGGCGTCCTTCAGGCGCTGCAGGGCCAACGGGTCCTTGCGCAGGTCGATGCCCTGGTCCTTGTTGAACTCGTCCACCAGGTACTCGATGACGCGGTTGTCGAAGTCTTCGCCGCCCAGGAAGGTGTCGCCGTTGGTGGCCAGCACTTCGAACTGCTTCTCACCGTCGACGTTGGCGATTTCGATCACCGACACGTCGAAGGTGCCGCCGCCCAGGTCGTACACCACGATCTTGCGATCCTTGTTGTCGCCCTTGTCCAGGCCATAGGCCAGCGCCGCGGCGGTCGGCTCGTTGATGATGCGCTTGACGTCCAGGCCCGCGATGCGGCCGGCGTCCTTGGTGGCCTGGCGCTGGCTGTCGTTGAAGTAGGCCGGCACGGTGATCACCGCCTCGGTGACGGTCTCACCCAGGAAGGCTTCGGCGGTCTTCTTCATCTTCTCCAGCACGCGGGCGGAGATTTCCTGCGGGGCCATCTTCTTGGCATCGCTGGTCTGCACCCAGGCGTCGCCATTGTCGTGGGCCAGGATGCCGTAAGGCACGTGCGCGATGTCCTTCTGGACTTCAGCGTCGGTGAACTTGCGGCCGATCAGGCGCTTGACGGCGTAGAAGGTGTTCTTCGGGTTGGTCACGGCCTGGCGCTTGGCCGAGGCGCCGACCAGCACTTCGCCGTCCTTGGTGTAGGCGACGATGGACGGGGTGGTGCGGTCACCCTCGGCGTTTTCGATGACGCGGGCCTTGCCGCCGTCCATGATCGCCACACACGAGTTGGTGGTGCCGAGGTCGATACCAATGATCTTGCCCATGAGGGAGACTCCTGAAATGTCGGGGAACATCCGGCAGTTGCCGGGTTATGAATGGGATGTGTGGGACGCCGGGAGTACTTTCAAGCCATCCACCAAACACAGTGTCCGATGGCGGCCCAACGTGTTCAGCGTCCGTAGAGCCGGGCTCTGCCCGGCTGGCCGATGACCGGCTGGCCGATGACCGGCCGGCTCATCGCCCGGATCAGTCGCGGGCGACAACCACCAGGGCCGGGCGCAGCAGACGATCGTTGAGCAGGTAGCCCTTCTGGAACACCTGGACCACGCTGCCGGGCGCCGCGCCGGGCGCGTCGACCTGGCTGATGGCCTGGTGGTGGTCGGGGTTGAAGGCCTGGCCGGTCGGGTCCAGCAGGGTCAGGCCGTTGTCGGCGGCGACCTTGAGCAGCTGCTTGTAGGTCAGCTCCAGGCCTTCGCGCAGCGGGCTGGGCTCGGCACCAGCGCTGTTGAGGCCGGCGTCCAGGCTGTCGAACACCGGCAGCAGCTCGCCCAGCAGTTTTTCGTTGGCGAAGCGGCGCGCCTGTTCGACGTCACGGGCCACGCGCTTGCGCTGGTTGTCCAGGTCGGCACGCTCGCGCAGCGATTCGGCGCGCAGCAGGGCCACTTCATTGTGCAGGCTGTCCAGCTGCTGCTGCAGGGACGGCTCGGCAGCCGGTTCACCGGCGGGATTCTGGGATGCGATATCAGGCTGATCTTGGTTCATTTCCGGATCCTTGGCGGTGACTCTCCGCCTCCACCCACCCCTATGTGGGCGCGGGGTGCCGTTTCAAGAGTCCAGCCGTGGGTTTTATGCGCGATCGCGGGACAATCCACCGCCGGCCGGGTCGGCCAGCGCCGCGCCCAGCACCTGGGCGGTGGCCTCCACCAGCGGAATCATGCGGTCGTACGCCATGCGCTTGGGCCCGATCACCCCCAGCACGCCCAGCACCTGGCCCCCGGCCGAATACGGCGCAGTGACCAGCGACACCCCTTCCAGCGGCATCACCCCGGTCTCCTCACCAATGAAGATGCGTACCCCCGGCGCCTGGATGGTGCGCTCGAGCAGCTGCAGGATCTCGCGCTTGCTGGCGAACACCTCGAACAGCTCGCGCAGCCGCTCCAGGTCGGACAGGTCCTGCACGCCCATCAGCCGGGTCGCGCCGGCCAGCACCATGTCGTCGGCCGGCGGCACCAGCGCCTGTTCGGCCAGCTCGATGCCATGGGCCAGCAGCTGTTCCATTTCCGACTGCGCGTCGCGCAGTTCCAGCAGCAGCCGCTGGCGGATCTCCGACAGGGGCCGCCCGGCGCAGTTGGCGTTGAGGTAGTTGGCCACCTGTTCCAGCTCGCCGGGGCCGAAGCTGCGGCGGGGCTCGATCACCCGGTTCTGCACTTCGTTGTCGGCAAACACCAGGATGGCCAGCACCCGGCGCGCGTCCAGCGCCACGAAATCGATATGCCGGAAGGCGAACTGCTCGCGCCGCGGCGCGCTGACCACGCCGACGAAGTGGCTCATCGCCGACAGCAGCTCCGAGGCACTGCCCAGCAGGGCCTGGGTGCCGCTGCCGCTGGCCAGTTCGGTGCGCAGCCGGCTCAGCTCGCCCTCGCCGGGCGGCTGCATCTTGACCAGGCTGTCCACGAACACCCGGTAGCCGTGCGCGGTAGGCACCCGCCCGGCCGAGGTATGCGGGGAACTGAGCAGGCCCAGG
>NZ_QAIW01000230.1:9522-11572 GCF_003061285.1 Stenotrophomonas sp. HMWF003
CAGGATGTTGCGGATGGTGGCCGGGCTGACATCCAGCCCAGCCAGTCGCGCCAGTGTCTGCGAGCCGACCGGCTCGCCGTCCTGGATGTGGCGGGCGATCAGCGTCCGCAGCAGGTGGCGGGCGCGGGGCGCAAGATGTGACGCAGTGGGGTGCATGGAATCAGCCTGTGAGACGCCATCCTAGATAATGGCTCCGGGGACCGAAGGCAAGTTATTGGAGCTGTCCCCGCCCCATGCTAGCGTTGCGCGGCTCAAGAACAGACAACCATGCTCAAACATCTATCGATCAAGGATTTTGCCGTCGTCCGTGCTACCGAACTCGAATTCGGGCCGGGCATGACCGTGGTGTCCGGCGAGACCGGCGCCGGCAAGTCGCTGATGGTGGACGCCCTCGGCTTCCTGTCCGGGCTGCGCGCCGACAGCGGCGTGGTCCGCCACGGCGCCGCCCGCGCCGAACTGTCGGCCGAATTCGCCCCCGGCGAGGACGCCCCGGCGCGGCGCTGGCTGCGCGAGAACGAACTGGACGACGAGGACCAGTGCCAGCTGCGCCGGATCATCCGCGCCGATGGCGGCTCCCGCGCCTGGATCAACGGGCGCCCGGTCACCCTTACCCAACTGACCGAACTGGCCTCGACCCTGGTCGAAATCCACGGCCAGCACGAACAGCAGGCCCTGCTGGCGCGGCCCTCGCAGCTGGCGCTGCTGGATGCGTTCGCGCGCAACGACGCCGAGCGCGGCCAGGTCCGCCAGGCCGCCGCACGCTGGCAGGCGCTGGTGGACGAGGCCGAGGCGCTGTCGCGCCAGGGCGATGTGAGCGACCGCATCGGCTACCTGGAACACCAGCTGGGCGAGCTGCAGCGCGAAGACCTGGAGCCGGCCTCGATCGCCCAGCTGGGCAGCAGCCACCGCCGCCAGGCCCATGCCAGCGCCCTGATCGCCGCCTGCGATGTCGCCGTGGCCCGGCTCAATGGCGACGAGGACACCTCGGCACTGCAGCTGCTGCAGCAGACGCGCCATGAACTGGCCCGCGTGGCCGAACACGACCCGCGCCTGGGCGAGGTGGACGCCCTGCTCGACAGCGCCGCCATCCAGCTGGACGAGGCCCTGGCGTTGCTGGACCGGGTGCATGACGACCTGGACGCCGACCCCGAGCAGTTCGAGGATATCGAACGCCGGCTGGGCCGTCTGCATGATCTGGCGCGCAAGCACCGGGTGCCGATGGAGACGCTGGGCGAGCACCGCGACGCGATGGAAGCCGAGGTCGAGCAGCTGCGCGGTGCCGACACCCGCCTGCAGGCGCTGGCCGGGCAGATCGAGCGCGCCGCCGGCCAGTGGCAGACCGTGGCCGACACGCTCAGCGCCAGCCGGCGCAAGGCGGCCAAGGCGCTGTCGGAGACCACCACCACCCTGATCGGCGAGCTCGGCATGGGCGGCGGCCAGTTCCTGATCGATATCGAGCCGCAGGCCGTGGCCAAGCCCGACCCGAACGGCGCCGAGCGCGTGGAGTTCCTGGTGGCGGCCAACGCCGGCCAGCCACCGCGCGCCCTGCGCAAGGTCGCCTCGGGCGGTGAGCTGTCGCGTATTTCGCTGGCCATCGAGGTGGCGGCGCTGGGCCTGGACGCAGTGCCGACCATGGTCTTCGACGAAGTGGATTCGGGCATCGGTGGCGCGGTGGCCGACATCGTCGGGCACAAGCTGCGCGCCCTGGGCGAGAAACGTCAGGTGCTGTGCGTCACCCACCTGCCGCAGGTCGCCTCCAAGGGCCACGCCCATTACCGGGTCAGCAAGGCCCCGGTGGACGGCATGACCCAGAGCGCGGTGGAAAAACTGGACCCCAAGGCCCGCGAGGAAGAACTGGCGCGGATGCTGGGCGGCGTGGAAGTCAGCAAGGAAGCCCGCGCGGCAGCCCGCAAGCTGCTGCAGGTGTGAGGCGGGGTACCGACCACCGGTCGGCATCTACCGGCGCGACCCGGTAGTGCCGGCCGCTGGCCGGCTCCCCGCGATGCCGGCTCCCCACGGACCCGGCTCCGCCCGCTGCATCCCCCCGCAC
>NZ_QAIW01000231.1:0-5726 GCF_003061285.1 Stenotrophomonas sp. HMWF003
GTGGTGGTGGAGGTCAACGGTGAGCAGCTGCTGCTGGGCGTCACCGCCGGCGGCATCAACACCCTGCACCACCTGCCCGAAGCGCTGCCGACGCCGGCCCCGGCGCGCCTGCCGGACCTGAAGAACCTGCCGAACCTCAAGAACCTCCCGAATTTCGCCCAGCTGCTGCAACAGCGGCTGCGCAAGGAACCCTGATCATGCGTGGCCCGAACGCCTCCTGGACCCGTTACCTGCCGTTGCTGCTGCTCCTGCTGTTGTGTGCGCTGCCGGCGCTGGCGATGGCCGCCCCCGGCCTGCCCGGCACCCCGGCACTGCCGGACGTGAATGTCGGCAAGATCGGCGGCCAGCCGGTCAGCCTGCCGCTGCAGACCCTGCTGCTGATGACGGCGATCACCCTGATCCCGTCGATGCTGCTGGTACTGACCGCCTTCACCCGCATCATCATCGTGCTGGGACTGCTGCGCCAGGCGCTGGGCACCGGCCAGACCCCGTCCAACCAGGTGCTGCTGGGCCTGGCCCTGTTCCTCACCGCGATGGTGATGCTGCCGGTGTGGCAGAAGGCCTGGGGCAGCGGCATGGCGCCCTACCTCAACGGCGAGATCGACTTCCAGACCGCCTGGACGCTCACCACCCAGCCGCTGCGCGCCTTCATGCTGGCGCAGATCCGCGAAACCGACCTGATGACCTTCGCCGGCATGGCCGGGCACGGCACCTATTCCGGCCCGGACGCGATTCCGTTCCCGGTGCTGGTGGCCTCGTTCGTCACCAGCGAACTGAAGACCGCTTTCGAAATCGGCTTCCTGATCTTCATCCCGTTCGTGATCATCGACCTGGTCGTGGCCAGCGTGCTGATGTCGATGGGCATGATGATGCTGTCGCCGATGCTGGTCTCGGCCCCGTTCAAGATCCTGCTGTTCGTGCTGGTCGACGGCTGGGTCCTGGTGGTCGGCACGTTGGCCGCCAGCTTCAACGCGGTGCAGTGACATGACGCCCGAACTTGCGTTGACCGAACTGCGTGGCGGCCTGATCGTGGTGCTGTGGGTGGCCGGCCCGCTGCTGCTCACCGTGCTGATCGTCGGCGTGGTGGTGGGCGTGGTGCAGGCGGCCACCCAGCTCAACGAGCCCACCATCGCCTTCGTGGCCAAGGCGGCTGCGCTCACCGCCGTGCTGTTCGCGCTGGGCAGCCTGCTGATCGGCCAGCTGGTGGAGTACACCACGCTGCTGTTCCAGCGCATCCCGCACCTGATCGGGTAGCAGGCCATGGATTCCGCCACCCAGATGGCTGCCGACGGCCTGCAGGCCTTCGGCATGATCGGCACCATTCTGTGGACCATGCTGCGCATCGGCGCCATGCTGATGGCGATGCCGTTGATTGGCACCCGTGCGGTGCCGTCGCGGGTGCGCGTGGTGCTGGCCGGTGCCTTGGCCGTGGCGCTGTCGCCGCTGCTGCCGCCGGTACCGCAGTGGACCGGATTCGATGCGGCCACCGTGTTGAGCATCGCCCGCGAACTGGCCATCGGCGTGTCGATCGGCTTCCTGCTGCGGCTGGTGTTCGAAGCCGGTGCCATGGCCGGCGAGCTGGTCGCCCAGGGCACCGGCCTGGCCTTCGCACAGATGAGCGATCCGCTGCGTGGCGGCAGCTCCGGCGTGATCGGCCAGTGGTTCTACCTGCTGTTCGGCCTGCTGTTCTTCAGCACCAACGGCCACCTGGCCTTGATCTCGCTGCTGATGGACAGCTACAAGGCGGTGCCGATCGGCACGTCGCTGCCCGATATCGATGCCTTCCTCGGTGCCGCACCGACGTTTGCCCTGCAGGTGTTCCGCGGTGCGCTCAGCCTGGCGTTGCCGCTGACGGTCGCGATGCTGGCGATCAACCTGGCGTTCGGCGTGCTGGCCCGTGCCGCGCCGGCGTTGAACCCGATCCAGCTGGGCCTGCCGGTGGCGCTGCTGCTGGGCCTGTTCCTGCTGACCGTACTGGCCGGCGAAATGGGCCCGCCGGTGCAACGCCTGTTCGATGCCGCCTTCCAGGCGGCCGACGGCGTGACCCACTGATTCACCCCGCCCTCACGAAAAAGTGCGCGCGGACACTTGCCCTCCCCCCCATCGTTGGCGGTAGGCTGTAGTCACCGCCCGCGGTCCGGGGCCGGGAGCCGTACGCGCCGGGGAAAGGCACGTGCGGCCTGCATGCCCAACGCCATTGCAGATGTGCTGACCAAGGAGAGTCATCGATGCTCGACGGCAGCTACACACCGTGGTTGGTCGTGGTTTCGCTGCTGGTCGCCACGCTCGCGTCGTTCACCGCGCTGGACATGGCCAATCGGATCACCACCGCCCCCAGCGCGCGGTTGAGCACGTTATGGCTGTTCGGCGGCGGTTGCGCGATGGGGCTGGGCATCTGGTCGATGCACTTCATCGGCATGCTCGCCTTCCGCCTGCCCATTCCACTGGGCTACGACGTGGGCTGGACCGCGGTGTCGCTGCTGGCCGCGATGGCCTCCTCGATCTTCGCCCTATGGCTGGTGTCACGCCCCACCCTGCCGCACTCGCGGCTGGCCCTGGGCGCCCTGCTGATGGGCAGCGGCATCGCCTCCATGCACTACCTGGGCATGGCGGCGATGCGCATGCAGCCCGGCATCGATTACCACCCCGGCTGGCTGGCCGCGTCGCTGCTGATCGCACTGGCGGCCTCGTGGACCGCGTTGTTCGTGGCCTTCCGGCTGCGCCACAGCCAGCGCCGCATGCGCCACCGGCTGATGCCGGCCGTGCTGCTGGGCAGCGCCATTGTCGGCATGCACTACACCGGCATGGCCGCCGCGCGGTTCCCGGCCGGCAGCATCTGCGGCGCCGCCGCTGGCGATGGCCTGCAGGCGCAGTGGCTGGCCGCGCTGGTGCTGGTACTTACCACCGCGATCCTGGCCGTGGTGCTGATCGTGTCCTGGCTGGACCAGCGCATGCAGGCGCACCTGCTGCGCCTGCGCAATGAAACCCTGCGCAGTTCGCTGGACGACGCCCAGGCCGAGCTCACCCAGGCCGCCCTGCATGACCCGCTGACCCGCCTGCCGAACCGCCTGCTGCTGCAGCAGCGGATCGAGCAGGCCCTGGCCGAGGCCGAACAGCGCGGCAGCCGCTTCGCGGTGATGTTCATGGACCTGGACGGGTTCAAGCAGGTCAACGATGCCTACGGCCACCAGACCGGCGACGCGCTGCTGGTGGCGGTGGCCGAGCGCACGCGCCAGCTGCTGCGCCCGACCGATGTGCTGGCCCGCCTGGGCGGCGACGAGTTCGTGCTGGTGGTGCGGATCGACAACGACGAAGACATCGCCACGCTGGCCAGCCGCATCCTGCAGGCGGTGGGGGGCGGCCCGCTGCTGCCGGACCACGAGCTGCAGGTCACCGCCAGCATCGGCATCGCGATCTGCCCGGACCACGCCGCCAGCGAGCGCCAGTTGATGGGCTTTGCCGACGCGGCGATGTACCAGGCCAAGGAGGCCGGCCGCAACGCCTACGCGGTGTTCTCCGACTGGATGAACGACAGTGCCGAGCAGCAGTTCCAGCTGCTGGCCGACCTGCGCCGGGCGATCGGCACCGACCAGCTGTTCCTGCACTACCAGCCCAAGATCCGGGTGGCCGGCCAGGGGGTCAGCGGGGCCGAGGCCCTGATCCGCTGGCGCCACCCGCAGCAGGGCCTGATTCCGCCGGACCGCTTCATCCGGCTGGCCGAGCGCAGCGGTGTCATCAACGAGATCGGGCGCTGGGCGCTGGGCGAAGCGTGCCGCCAGTTGCGCCAGTGGCAGGACGCCGGCCACGAAAGCTGGACGGTGTCGGTGAACCTGTCGCCGATCCAGTTCAGTTCGCCGCACCTGCTGCAGGAGGTACGCGACGCGCTGCGGACCCATCGGCTGGAGCCGCGGCGGCTGGTGCTGGAGATCACCGAAAGCACGGTCATGCGCGACACCGAGGCCAGCCTCACCCTGCTGCAGGGCATGGCCAGCCTGGGCGTGGGCATTTCCATCGACGACTTCGGCACCGGCTATTCCAGCCTGCTGTACCTCAAGCGCCTGCCCGCCACCGAGATCAAGATCGACCACGCCTTCGTGCGCGACCTGGAAACCAGCTCGGAAGACGTGGTGATTGTCTCGGCGATTGTCGCGCTGGGCCACGCGCTGGACATGGACATCGTGGCCGAAGGCGTGGAAACCACCGGCCAGCGTGCCTATCTGGAGCGGTTGGGCTGCGACTATCTGCAGGGCTACCTGCTGGGCCGCCCGGTCGATCCGGAGCGCTTCATGCAGCTGCACGACCACCCGCGCCCGCGGGTGGAGATCGCCGCCGGCTACGGCGGCAAGGCTGCAGGCGCCGGCACCCGGTAGGGTCGCGCCCCGTCACGGAACGGTTCTTGCACGACCCCGGGTAATCCCCCCGTGTCGTGCAGCCCATGTCCGAGAACGAACAAGCCGGCGAAAAGACCGAGCAACCTACCGAAAAACGCCTGCGCGATGCCCGCGAGCAGGGCAACATCCCGCGCTCGCGGGAGTTGGCCACCGCCGCGGTGTTCGGCGCCGGCGTGCTGGCGCTGATGGCCTATGCGGGCACCATCAGCAGCAGTGCCAAGGCCTGGATGAAGCTGGCGCTGAGCCCGGAACCCGGCCTGCGCATGCACCCCCAGGCCCTGTTCGGCCACTTCGGCGAGCTGTTGCTGCAGCTGCTGTGGGCCATGTGGCCGCTGGTGCTGATCTGCCTGCTGGCCAGCTTCCTGTCACCGGTGCTGATGGGCGGGCTGCGCTGGTCGAACAAGTCGCTGATGCCCGATTTCAAGCGGCTCAGTCCGATGGCCGGGATGAAGCGCCTGTACGGGCCCGAAGCCATTGCCGAATTCACCAAGTCCTTGCTGCGCATCGCTTTTGTCGGCACCGCCGCCGGGCTGGTGGTCTGGCATGGCACCCGCTCGCTGCGCGACCTGCTCAACCAGCCGCTGGAAGCAGCCATGGTGCATGGCCTGGGCTTCACCCTGAAGCTGATGCTGGCCACCGGCGGGGCGATGATGCTGCTGGCGGCCTTCGATGCGCCGTACCAGCGCTGGAACTGGATGCGCAAGCTGAAGATGACCCGCGAAGAGCTGCGCCGGGAAATGAAGGAAAGCGAAGGCAGCCCCGAAGTGAAGGGCCGCATCCGCCAGCTGCAGCAGCAGCTGTCCAACCGCCGGATGATGGAAGCGGTGCCCACCGCCGACGTGGTGGTGGTCAACCCCACCCACTACGCGGTGGCCCTGAAGTACGAGGGCGGCAAGATGGGCGCCCCCACCGTGGTGGCCCTGGGCGTGGATGAAACCGCCCTGCGCATCCGTGAAGTAGCCGACGGCAACAAGGTCGCCATCGTCTCCGCCCCGCCTTTGGCACGCGCCTTGTATCGGGAAGGTCAACTTGGAAAGGAAATTCCCGTGAGACTGTATTCGGCCGTTGCCCAGGTCCTGTCCTACGTTTACCAGCTGCGCACCTGGCGCGGCGGCCCGATGCCGGCCGCGCCCCGCATCGATGTGGATGAATTCGGCACGGGAGGCCGCGCATGAGCGCCCAATCCGTCGGTGCCGGCATGAACGCGCGCAAGGCCCTGGACATGATCCGCAATGGCCTGGGCGCTCCGCTGATCGTACTGGCGCTGCTGGCCATGGTGGTGGTGCCGCTGGCCCCGCCGGTGCTGGATGCGCTGTTCACCTTCAACATCGCCAT
>NZ_QAIW01000231.1:5736-8053 GCF_003061285.1 Stenotrophomonas sp. HMWF003
GCCCGCTGGACTTCACCATCTTCCCGATCGTGCTGCTGATCACCACCATGCTGCGGCTGGCCCTGAACGTGGCCTCCACCCGCGTGATCCTGCTGCACGGCCAGAACGGCCACGAGGCGGCGGGCAAGGTGATCGCCGCGTTCGGTGAGTTCGTGATCGGCGGCAACTACGCGGTCGGCATCGTGGTCTTCGCCATCCTGACCATCATCAACTTCGTGGTGATCACCAAGGGTGCCGGGCGCGTGTCCGAAGTGACCGCCCGTTTCATCCTGGACGCCATGCCCGGCAAGCAGATGGCCATCGACGCCGATCTCAACGCCGGTTTGCTGACGCGCGAGGAAGCCAAGGCCCGGCGCGAGGAAGTGCGCGAGGAAGCCGACTTCTACGGCGCGATGGACGGTGCCAGCAAGTTCATCCGCGGCGACGCCATCGCCGGCATCCTGATCCTGTTCATCAACCTGCTCGGCGGCCTGGCGGTCGGCGTGCTCCAGCACGGCATGCCGTTCGGCGACGCGGCCGCCACCTACACCCTGCTGTCCATCGGTGACGGCCTGGTGGCGCAGCTGCCGGCGCTGCTGGTGTCCTCGGCGGTGGCCATGCTGGTCACCCGCGCCTCGCGCTCGCAGGACATGGCCCAGGCCATGATGGGCCAGGTGTTCGGCCAGTACCGCGCGCTCACCATCGCCGCCGCCATCATGGGCGTGGTCGGGCTGGTGCCGGGCATGCCCAACGTCGCCTTCTTGACGCTGGCCGCGATCCTCGGCGTGGTGGCCTGGAAGGCCTGGAAGAAGAGCACCGCCGCCGCACGCGCCGCTGAAACGCCGGCCGCCAGCCGCGGCGAGACCCTCGGCCTGCCCGGTGCCACGCCCTCGCCCACCGCCGAACTGACCTGGGACGAACTGCGCCCGGTGGACCCGCTGGGTCTGGAAGTGGGCTACCGGCTGATCCCGCTGGTGGACAAGAACCAGGGCGGCGAACTGATGGCCCGGATCAAGGGCGTGCGCCGCAAGCTCACCCACGACATCGGCTTCCTGATTCCTTCGGTGCACATCCACGACAACCTGGAGCTGCCGGCCACCGCCTACCGCCTGCTGATCCACGGCGTGCCGGTGGCCACCGCCGAGATCCACCCCGATCGCGAACTGGCGCTGGACCCGGGCAGCGCGCTCGGTGCGCTGGAGGGCATTGCCGGCAAGGACCCCGCGTTCGGCCTGGACGCCACCTGGATCCAGCCGCACCAGCGTGCCCACGCCGAAACCATGGGCTACACCGTGGTCGACCCGGCCACCGTGGTGGCCACCCACCTGTCGCACCTGATCCGCGAACACGCGCCGGAACTGCTGGGCCACGAGGAAGTGCAGCAGCTGCTGGCCAACCTGGCCAAGAGCGCGCCCAAGCTGGTCGAAGACCTCACCCCGAAGTCGCTGCCGTTGTCGGCGGTGGTGCGGGTGCTGCAGAACCTGCTGATCGAACGCATTCCGATCCGCCAGCTGCGCAAGATCGTCGAATCGCTGGTGGAGAACGCACCGCTCAGCCAGGACCCGGCCACGCTGACCGCCGCGGTGCGCAATGCGCTGGGCCGTTTCATCGTGCAGGAGATCGCCGGCATGTCGGCCGAGCTGCCGGTGTTCACCCTCAACCCGCAATTGGAACGTGTCTTGCAGGAGTCCACACAGGGCAACGGCGCCGCGCTGGAACCCGGACTCGCTGAGCGACTGCACCAAAGCCTGGCCGAATGTGTCAGCAAGCAGGAAGCGAAGAACGAGCCGGCGGTCGTGCTGGTACCCGGCCCGGTGCGTGCCGCGCTGGCACGGCTGGTCCGCCACAGCGTCCCCTCGCTGTCGGTGCTGGCCTACAGCGAGGTACCCGAGGACAAACGACTGAAGCTGGTCGGCACGATCAGCTGACGTCGGAACGCCGACGGACATGCGCCAGAAAACAGACACACCCCCATTTCGATATCAACGCAGCAGGACACAAAGGGAAACCCGGACCGTGCAGACCACCGACAACCAGCGCTTCCCTTCCACCACCCCGCCGCCCCAGTCCCGGTACCACAGCATGAAAATCAAACGCTTCGTCGCTCCCGATATGCGCTCGGCCATGAACCTGGTGCGCAAGGAACATGGTCCTGATGCGGTGATCCTGTCGAACCGGCGGATCGAGGAAGGCGTCGAGATCGTGGCCGCGGCGAACTACGACGAAGGCGCGGTGCAGCGTGCGCTGGAAGCAGCGCGCAAGGACGTGGCCCCCGCCCCGGCGCCGCGACCGCGCAATGCCGCCGATGCGGTGATCGCCGCGGTCACCCGTCGCAAGC
>NZ_QAIW01000019.1:0-15467 GCF_003061285.1 Stenotrophomonas sp. HMWF003
AAGTCCGCATGGGTTTCAGCGCGCGCCACATTGCCCAGCAGCAGGTGCAGCCCCTGCCCCGCCGCCCAGCGCGCCGACGGCAGCGAACCGGCGCCATACCAGAGCCGACGTGCAAGCCCGGGCGCATGCGGTTGCAGGCGCGGACGGTACTGCGACACCGCATTGCCCACCTGGGTATCCGCGTTGCCCAATGGATGGCCGTGCAGGGCCTCGATCAGGCGCCCCACCCGCGCGTGCGAAAAGTCGATGCGCGCCGGATCGCCATCGAACAGCAGGTGGCCCACCAGGTCTGCAAACGGCGGCGGTCCGGCACTCACACCCACCTGCAGGCGGCCACCGGCCAGCACGTCCAGCAGCGACAGATCCTCGGCCAGGCGGAACGGCGTTTCGTACCCGAGCTGGATCACCGCCGTGCCCAGTTCGATGCGCCGGGTGTGCTGGCTGGCCGCCGCCAGGAACACCGCTGCCGAGCTGATGCCCGGCTCCAGGTGGCGATGCCGCACCCACGCGCCGTCGTACCCCAGCGTTTCGGCAAAGGCGATCAGCGCCAACGCATCGTCCAGGCCGCTACGCGGATCGTCGGGCCGGTAGCTGCCGGGGGTGAGGAAGGCCAGGTGCCGCAGCTGCATGCGCCGACGCCTACGCGATGCGGCGCAAGGGCACCGGCACCGCTGCGGGTGACAGGTGGGCCGCAGCACGCTCGGCAGCCAGCACGATCCGTGCCTGCAACGCGGCACTGCTGACCTGGTCGCCACTGAAATCGGCCGGCGTCGCGTACACACCGATCGGCAGCGTGTGCGCCTGCAGGAAGCTGAACAACGGGCGCAGCTGGTGGTCGATCACCAGCGCGTGCCGCTCACTGCCGCCGGTGGCCGCCAGCAGCACCGGCACATCCACCAGCGCCTCCAGCCCGATGAAGTCCACCAGGTGCTTGAACAGGCCGGGATACGAGCCGCGGTACACCGGTGCAGCGGCAATCAGCAGGTCGGCCGCCTCGATCCGTTGCAGCGCCTGTTCGATGCGCGGCTCCACTTCCTCGCGGGTGAGCGCCTGCCCCAGCGAGCGCGCGATCGGCGCCAGTTCCACCAGCTGCACATCAATGTTCAGCCGGTGCCGCAGCTGGTCCAGCAGCTGCCGTACCAGCAACAGCGTGCGTGAGTTGGCCGAGCTGGTCGGCGAACCGATCAGCGCGACCACGTTCAATGCAGATGACATCGCCCTGCTCCCTGTAGAGCCGACCGTTGGTCGGCTGCGTTTGTGCCAACTGTTGGTCGGCTACGGCTGCGGTAGAGCCGACCGTTGGTCGGCTGCGTTTGCTCAGAACCGGTAGTTGATGCGCCCATACCAGAACGCGCCGATGGTGCTAAGCACATCGCCGGTGTCCCAGGTGGTTTCGATGCTGGCCACGTCGGTGGCGCTGCGGGCGTACTCGGGCACCTTGCGGGTGCGCTTGTCGAACACGTTGTTGATGCCCAGCGCCGCGCTCCAGCCACCGCCCAGCTCGGCGCTGCCGGACAGGTTGGTGACCAGCACCGGCGGCTGCTTGTACTCCACCCCGTTGTTGAGGCGCTTGATCGGCCCGTAGTAGGTGAAATCCACATTCGAGCGCCACCGCCCGTGTTGCCAGCCCAGCCCGGCCACCTGCGTGTAGGACGGCGTGCGGAAACGCAGCGCGTACTCGCTCGATTTGGTCAGCAGGTTGATGTTGGGCAGCCCCTGCAGCACGGCGGGGATGTCACGCACTTTCTGGATGGTGGTGCGGCCCACGTTGGCGGCGTAGCTCCAGCGCAGTTTGCCCCAGGCGGTTTCCTGGTTGGCTTCCAGCGTCAGCTCCAGGCCCCGCGTGCGGGTGTCGCCCACGTTGGTGAAGTAGCTGGCGTAGAACGCATCGCCCGGCAGGATGCTGATGCCCGCCGTGCCCAGCAACGCATCGATCGTGTTCTTCTGCGCGGCGCTCAGCACCGTGCCGCTGTTGTCGGTGATGCGCGCCGAGTCCTGCGCGTTGTAGCCGATCTGGCTGGACTGGCCGAGCTGGCCGCGGATGTCGATCTGGTAGGCATCCAGCGCCAGGTGGAACGCCGCGCTCGGGTCCCAGGTCACGCCCAGGCTGTAGTTGTCGGCCTTCTCCGGTTGCAGCGGTGTTGCCCCCAGCGCCAGCGCGGCCGGCGAGGACACCTGTGCCACCAGCGTGGTGCCGCACGGGCAGCTGCCGGTGGCCTGGTAGTACTGCGCGCCCAGGCTCGGGGCGTGGAAGCCGTTGCTCACCGTGGCGCGTACGCCGAACGCGTCGGTCACATCAAAGCGCGTGGTCAGCCGCCCGGTCGATACGCTGCCAAAATCGGAGTGGTCCTCCCAGCGCGCCGCGGCATCCAGGTACCAGCGCGAAGTCACGTTCGTCGCCGCACCGACGTACACCGCCTTGCTGTTGCGCGTGGCCTCCACCGCATCGGCGGTGGAGTAGCCAACGAAGGCGGCGGCACCGAAGCCGGTGTACGACTCCCACTGCCCGGCCCCGCGCTCGTAGCGCTCGTGCTGGTATTCGGCGCCGGCACTCACCTCCAGCAGCGAAGCGAACGCGCCCACCTCGAAGCCACGGCGCAGATCCAGGTTGGCGATGCC
Organism: Stenotrophomonas sp. HMWF003; assembly: GCF_003061285.1. Lineage (NCBI taxonomy): Bacteria > Pseudomonadati > Pseudomonadota > Gammaproteobacteria > Lysobacterales > Lysobacteraceae > Stenotrophomonas > Stenotrophomonas sp. HMWF003. The sequence goes on from NZ_QAIW01000019.1 coordinate 2,620, forward strand.
CTGCTGGTAGTCCAGCTTGCCATCATAGAAATCGGTGGGCGCACCGGGGTAGGTCAGCGAGAAGTTGGCCGAGTGGCGCGTATAGGTGCGCACCGTGTTGCGATTGCCGGTCAGGCTGCCGTCGATGTCCCAGCCACCCCAATGCCCCTTGACCCCGGCTGTGCCGGTGTACTGCTTCTCCTTGGTTTCCAGGACCGGCAGGAAACCGTCGGGCCACACATTCAGCACGCTTGGCGCCTTGTAGGTGCCGAAGATCGTCGCCGGCAGGCGGAAATTCTGGATGGCCTGCGCGGTGCGGTCGCTGGCCGTCGCCGTGGCGTAGAACTGCGCGTTCTCGCCCAGGCCATGGCCCGCATTCACCGCCAGCGCGGTGAGCGCATAGGACGGCGAACTGAGGATCGTGTTGGCTTCCGGATCACGCGATGCCTCGGCCGGGTTCGGCGTCGTGCCCGCAGGCAAGCGGTTGTTGGGGCGCAGCGCCACCAGGTTGCCGCTGGCGTCCACCGCCGGGTAGCTCAGGTAGGCATCGATGTAGCGTCGCGTGCGGATCGCATGGTGCTGGCGGGTGTTCTCGCCGGACAGGCTGACAAACCCGTCCTGCCCCCACGGCAGCCCGATGTTGGCGCGCACGCTGGTGCGGGTGCCATCGCCATCGATGCTCTGCCCGCTTTCCACCGACACATCGCCGCCGTGTGCGTTCGACTTCAGGATCACGTTGATCACCCCGGTGATCGCGTCGGAGCCATACAGCGCCGATGCGCCATCGCGCAGCACTTCGATATGGTCGATGGCCGCGACCGGAATCAACGCGAGGTCGGTCCAGGCGTGGCCCGGGTAGCCGCCGCCGTTGGCGCCGCTGACATAGGCGCTGGCGTTGCGGCGCTTGCCGTTGACCAGCACCAGCGTGTACCCCGGCGACAGGTTGCGCAGCTGGTAACCCCGGATCAGGCTTTCCTGGTCGCTCTGGTAGCCACCGATCTGGCTCAGCGACGGCAGGCTGCGCTGCAGCGCTTCCAGCAGGTTGGCCTGCCCGGTCGACGCCAGGTCTTCGGCGGAAATCACATCGATGGGCGTGGAGCTGTTCTTGACCGTGCGGTTGCTGGTGCGCGAGCCGGTGACCACCACGGCATCCAGCGTGGACGCGGCGGCGGTACCGGAGGCCACCACCGTCTCGGGCGGCGCATCCGGCCCCGCCGCGTGGGCAGCGCCTGCACCCAGTGCAAGCGCGATCAGGACAGACAGGGAAGACAGCGTCGGCACGCGTGCCGCAGGCAGGGAGCGGAAGGCAGGAGGCATGGGGACTCTTGAAGAAAGGAGGACGGTCAGGTCCGCGACGGTGCGTCGCAGGGCATCAGCTGGCGTTCGGCGCAGCGCACCGGCAACATCGCGACAGAGAGGGCAAGGACATCTCGGGGCCTGATCGAGAACAGGCCTCCATTCAAGGGCCTGCACGCAGCGCGCAACAGCCGTTCACGCGCCACCCACCCGCAACATCGCGCCACGCACATGCCCGTTCGGCATGACCTTAGACGCCGACCCCGCGCACACGCCGCGCGTGGATGCCCCATCGTCGGGCATCGATGCGCGACCCCGGCGGCCATATATCCCGATGGCATGTCCTCATTCGCGCCCCGCCCTGCGTGGCCGCGCCTACCCCGCTAGCATCAAACGATGCTCTCCCCTCATGACCCGCACACACCGCCCACCGTCGCCATCGCGGCCTGCCACGGCCAGGGCCTTTTCGAATTCGGCTGTGCCGTCGGCCTGTTCGCACCCATCCGCCCCGAGCTGGACGTGGCCTGGTACACCACCCAGGTGTGCGCCGCCGAACCCGGACCCCTGCGCATGCTCGGCGGCACCCACGTGCAGCTGCCTTACGGCCTGGAGGCGCTGGACCACGCCGACACCATCGTGGTGCCCGGCTGGCGTGACCCGGCCGAGCGCCCACCGCAGCCATTGCTGGATGCGCTCATCCGCGCCCACCAGCGTGGCGCACGCATCACCTCGATCTGTTCGGGTGCCTTCGTGTTGGCGTGGGCCGGCCTGCTCGACGGCCGCAGCGCCACCACCCACTGGCGGCTCACCGACACCCTCGCCCGCGAGTTCCCCAACGTGCGGGTGCGCGAGAACGCGCTGTACGTCGACGAGGGCAGCATCATCACTTCGGCCGGTTCGGCCACCGGCATGGACATGATGCTGCACCTGGTACGCAAGGATTACGGCGCGCGCGTGGCCAACCTGGTGGCCGAGCGGCTGGTGCTGGCACCGTGGCGGGACGCCGAGCGCAGCCAGCGTGTGGTGCGCTCGATACCGGTGGGTGAACCCACCCGGCTTGCCCGGCTGATGGAATGGCTGCGCCGCAACCTGCGCGAGGAACACTCGCTCAAGAGCCTGTCCGAGCAGGCCGCACTCAGCCAGCGCACGCTGCAGCGGCAGTTCCTCGACGCGACCGGGTTGTCACCGATCGACTGGCTGATCCGCGAACGCGTGGCTTACGCGCGCGAACTGCTGGAAACCACCGACCGCCCGCTGCACTGGGTAGCCGAACAGGCCGGGTTTGGATCGCAGGAATCGTTCCGGCGCCATTTCCGCGGGCAGACCGCGCTCAGCCCGGCGACCTATCGCGACCGGCACCGGGAAGCCGCCACGGCGCGCGGGCCTGGCTGCTGACCGGCGACGGGCTCATCCGGCACGCTGCAACCGGCCTGTGCCGCGCGACTGTGCCCGGATATGCCAGCACTGCAGCGCAAACCCGATCACGAACAGCACCAGCCACACCAGCAGCGTGCCCTGCACCACCGGCGCCAATGGCGCCTGCGCCAGCGGGTGTGCGGGAGGCAGGCGGGTCAGCGTTTCATTGGTGCCCGGCACCAGCGACAGCAGGAACGTGAAAGACAGCGCAAAGGTGGCCAGGTAGGGCCTGAGCCGGCCCAGGAAGCCCAGCCGAGGCACCAGCACCCCACCGAAGGCGATCAGCAGGATGACGACGCCGAAGGCGTGCCCGGGATTGAGGCCGCCCGTGCTGGAGACGGTGAACGAGGTGACCACCGACAGCACCAGTCCCAGCAGATACACCTTGCCCGAGCGCGTGGCCGGGTCGATGGCGCGATGCCGGATGAAGCCGTAGATGCCAGCGACCAGGGGAACCAGGCTGAGCGCGGTATGGAGGACGCCGAGGTGCGAAAGTGGATGACTCATGGAAAGCCTCAGGAGGTAGGTGGCTAAGGGTGCTGCCGGGTGATCGGGAACATCGCAGGAACGCGGACCTACTAGTAGGTAGGTACACGAGGCAAATAAAAGGGAACGACACGAAATGCGTCGTTCCCCGCTAAAAAATCAGGCTGTCTTGACCAGCCGGGCTATCGAAAGCTGGCCCAGAGTATGGAAGGTATGCGGATCGCCGAAGCCACGCGCGGCCAGCATCGCCCCATGCACCGAGGCCATGAAGGCCCGGGCCTCGTCGGCGGCCGGTCCCTGCAGGCGAAGCTGCCCAGTGGCGGCCCCCTTCTGCAGCACGGCGGTCAGCCAGGAGGTGAGGTCATCGAAGTGCCCCCGCACCTCCTCCACGATCTGCGCCGGCAGCAGCGGCAGCTCGGCGGCCAGCATGGCGCAGATGCAGAACGAGGAGGTGCCGCCGCGGATGCAGGTGGACCAGTAATCCACATACGCGTTGAGCTCTTTCAGCGGGTCGTCCAGCTGGCGGTCCAGCACGGCCAGCCCCTCGCGCGCCTCGGCGCGATACAGCGCCACCACCACCTGCACCAGCTCGGCCTTGCTGGGGAAATGATGGTGGATGCTGGCCTTGCTGATGTTCACCCGCACGGCGATGTCGGCGTAGCTGAAACCGTTGTAGCCGCCCGTCTCCAGCAGGGTGCGGGCGTGGCTGACGATTTCGGCGGCTTTGGGGGAGAGTGCGTCTTTCATGGACACACCCTACTAGTAGATAGCCTCAACGTCAACTGGCACCCGCGCGTAGGACCAGGCACCCGCCGACCACACGGTTACGGCGCCAACAATGCCCGATGTGCCGCGCTGCGCGGGAGGTGCCCCATTGGCATGGCCGCCCACGCGGCAACGCGGTCGCATGCGATAAGAGCACCTCTCGACGCCCTTGTACGTTCACCGCATTACCCGATCACCCGCCAACATCGAGAACAAGCGTCTGTCGCTAACGACGCCGCTCATACTCGCGCTCAGGCATGGGCGTGACGATAAAGGAGCGCATCACGCTTGCGGCCAGTTCGCGCAGCTGCGCATCTGCGACGCGATCCGAGCTGACCCACCGCATGCCGATGTATCCATCGGCGCGCTGTTCCGCACGCGGGTACGGATCGCCCCAGATGCAACTCTCGAAGCGATCTTCGTTGAACTCAAACTGCCTGCAGCCGATCAATACCGAATCACGGCTCTTTTCGGGGCCGCTCTGCAGCATCCGATCCATCCCCTCGCGGGTTTCAGGGTCGGAGAGCTTTTGTGGCCAGCCAAGTTGCTCGGCACTGTCTTCCCTCATCTTCCTGGCCTGGAACGAATCGATGTTGCCATCGGTGCAGACCACCCACCCTTCATAGCTGGATGCCTGCGGAGCCACCATCCGCCATTGGTTGGGACCGGTAGGCTCGAGTGTCCATCCCTTCGGGATGTCAAGTTGGAAGTTGGGGCACACCACACGCCCCTCGGGTACCAGCCGCGTAGCTGTCGCCGGTACATCCACCTGGGCGGCACAGCCCGCCGACGCCAGTCCCAGTACGGCAACCACAAGTGTGCGCAGGAGCCTCGCCATTGAAAACCGGCGACCAACGTGAGTGCCTGCGCTTTCCGCGCGGGCATGTCCGACGACATGGGTGGCCTTGGGGTGCTGCAGTACAACGATACTCATGTCCGCCTCCGTGACAAATCGATACGGCTGTTCGATACAACCGATCACCAAGCTCAGTTTACGGGTTGATTGCCCGCGTGTCGGCCAAGCAGGATGATGCACCTCGCACTTCTTGCGCCGATTACGTCATTGCACCTTTTGTGGGCCGGAAACCATCGCTATGGAGCTCACCCAACCGCAACAGGTCGCCCGAATCGAAGCCAACGACCACGCCCACCGGCTCCACGGCACCCAGCAGCTGATGGATGTGTCCGTCCAGCGAAGCGCGGAGCAGCAACGTTGCGAACGACAACGCAAACACTATGTGGCCGGGCGTGCCCAGTCCGGTAACCTCGTCCTCGTTGCAGATCACGCCGGCCGCTTTCAAGGTCGCCGAGCCGAGGTAGGCCTTGTCGGGATAGTGGCTGGGGTTGCGCCACAACCACTCGCAGGCCTTGTCCTCCGGTTCGTAGTGACTCAACAGACCGAAATACAGGTCCGCGAATTCCACCCCGTCGCGGGTGGCACGTTCGCCAAGCCCGAAATAGATCGCGCGCACCGGGAAGGGGCACGGTGCCCGCCGCAGCACGCGGGTGAGCCACTTGCCCAGGCCGGCGCTCTCAACCGAACAATCAAGTTTCGCCAGCGCCGCCCAGGACGGGTGCGGGATGCGCTGGTCGCCCCAGGCCAACAGCGTCTGCATGGACTGGCCGACGTCCGTCGAGGTACGCACTTCAGCAGCCAACAGGCGGTAGAAGGCGCGGTAATCCAGCTCTGACATCGTGCTTCCTTGCGGGTACGGGTGGAACTGCGAACTGTAGCGCCTGACGGCGGAATTCGATAAGGCGGCATCGTCACCCAGGCCGGTTCGGCCACCTGCATGGGCATGATGCTGCGCCTGGTGCGTGGATTACAGCGTACGCGTAGCAAACTGGTGGCACTGCCGATGCTGCGGCGGCCGGCACAAACCGGCCAGTTAGCGGGCTGTCCAGCCACCATCCATCGGAAGTGCCGTGCCGGTAATCTGAGCAGCGGCGTCCGAGGCCAGGAAGACCACCATTTCCCCGAGCTGCTCGGGCGTCACAAACTGCAGCGAGGGCTGCTTTTCGGCCAGTAGTGCGCGCGCGGCGGACTCCTTATCCGTGCCCTCCCGTTCCGCCAACGCGGTGATCTGCTGCTCGACCAGCGGCGTCCGCACCCACCCTGGGCAGATGGCATTGGCCGTGATGCCCGTGCCCGCGTTCTCCAGTGCCGTCACTTTGGTGAATCCCACCACGCCATGCTTCGCCGCCACATAAGCAGACTTGTTCACCGACGCAACCAGTCCATGCACCGACGCGATGTTGACCACGCGGCCGGATCCCTGCTGCTTCATGTAGGGCAAGGCGGCCGCTGTTGCATGGAACACCGCCGATAGATTCAGCGCGAGGATCGCATCCCACTTCTCGACAGGGAACTCCTCGATCGACGCGGTGTGCTGGATGCCCGCATTGTTCACCAGGATGTCGATGCGCCCCATCTTCTCGACGGCATGGGCGATCATTTCCCGCACCGCCTCACCACGGGAAAGGTCGGCGCCATCATGCGCCACCCGTACGCCAAACTCGGTCGCCAGGCGGGAACGGATGCGTTCGATCTCCGCCGCATCGCCAAAACCATTCAGCACGATGTCAGCGCCTTGCCGCGCGAGCGCAGTAGCAATGCCAAGACCGATACCGCTGGTGGAGCCAGTAACCACCGCGACTTTTCCAGTGAACATGGGCGAGACTCCATCGGGCGTAGGCGGTCAGTGTAGCGGCCGGCAAGCCCATCAGCGAATGCCCCACCCTGGCCTCTTGCTCTCGTCGGCAATGAAGGCGTCCGGGATAACGCGCCTCACCAACTGGCGGAGATCCCGCGCAGTTCGCGCGGAATTCTCCGCAAGCACACGCGCTTAGAACGAACCGGCTTATTTCAACCGCTCAACCAACCGCTGCCCCACCTCCAACGCCGAAGCCGGGTTCTGCCCGGTAATCAGCTCCCGGTCCACCACCACATGGCTCGTCCACGGCGTGGTGTTGCTGCTGAACCGCGCACCCGCCCGCTGCAGCGCGGTCTGGGGGTAAAACTTCATTTCACCGCCGTCCAGCAGTGGCTTGGCCTGCTCTTCTTCCTGGTTGCTGATCACCGTCATCTGGTAGCCGCTGTAGATCCACTTCGGCGTGCTCGGTATGGCACCGGCTTCCAGTGTCGCTACGAAGCCCTCGGCATCAGGCAACGTGGACAGCAGCGCGATCGGCCCGTGGCAGACCAGCGCGGTGGTCTTGCTGCGCTGATGGAAGTCGGCCAGCAGCCGGCCCAGTGCCGGGCTCTTCAGCAGGTCCTGCATCGGCGCGTGGCCACCGGGAATGTAGACCGCATCGAACTGCGCGTAACCCTGCTGCTCGACGCGCGCCAGGCTGAGCACAGGTGACGCCGTCGGCGAGGTCAAGGCCAGTTTCTCAAGCAGGTCCTTGTGCACCTTCAACTGCGTGGCATCGTTACCGAAGTACGCCGCCGTTACCGAGGACGCATCCACCGTAGGCGCCCGCCCCTGCGGCGTGGCGAAGGTCACTTCGTGGCCCGCATCCAACAGCAGCTTGACCGGCTGCATCAGCTCGTTGAGATAGAAGCCGGTGGACAGCACCTTGCCGTCCTTCAGGTCCAGGTGGTTTTCATCGGACAGCACCACCAGCACGTTGGCGGCATGGGCGCCGGTAGCGGCCAGGGTCAGGGCCAGCGCGGCGGCCAGCCGGGTCATCAGGTTCATGGCGAACTCCTATCGGGGAATGGCCGCCACTTTATTCATCGCACCAGCGGCGATAAATTGGCCTTCCCGCAAAACATTTGTTCCCCGGAGAGCCAAATGAGCCGCAAGTTCCACTACCTGGGCGATGTGGAGGTGTTCCTGGCGGTGGTCGAGCACGGCTCGTTCACCGCCGGCGCCGTGGCGCTGTCCACCACCCCCTCGGTGCTGAGCCGCGCGGTCACTCGTCTGGAAGCCCGGCTGGGCCGGCAGCTTCTACAGCGGACCACCCGTCGCGTGGGCCTCACCGAGGCCGGGCGGCTCTATCTGGAACAGGTGCGCACCGCCTTCGGCCTGCTGGACGACGCCGAGCGCGACGTGCAGGGCCAGGACGGCGCGCTGGCCGGCCGCGTGCGCCTGAGCGTGCCCACCACCTATGGCCACTACCGCCTGCCGCCCGTGCTGGCGCGCTTTGCGCAGCAGTACCCGCAGGTGCAGGTGGAACTGAACATCACCAACCGCAACGTGGACCTGGTGGCCGAAGGTTTCGACCTGGCCATCCGCCTGGGCCAACTGCCGGACAGCGGGCTGGTAGCGCGCAAGCTCGAAGACGCCCCGCTGGTGCTGGTGGCCGCATCGGACTACCTGCGGCGCCGCGGCACCCCGCAGACGCTGGAGGACCTGCAGCAGCACCTGTGCCTGCCCTTCGTGATGCCGCGCACCGGGCGGTTGGCACCGTGGGTGTTCCGCGACGGCGGGCGCGACGTGGACTGGCTGCCACGTTCGTCCATCGAGACCTCCGACGATGTGCTTGGCGTGGTGTCGCTGGCCGAACAGGGCATCGGCATCTGCCAGAGCTACGAGTTCATCGTGCGCGAGGGGCTGCAGCGCGGGCAGCTGGTGGAAGTGCTGCCTCAGCTGCGTGGGCGCTCGCGGCCGTTCTCGGTCATCTATGCGCCGCATCGACGCCAGTCGGCGGCGGCGCGGGCGATGGTTGAGCTGTTGGTTGGGAATGCTGCCGGGGTCGAGGATGGCGTGGGTTGAGGGGGGATGCACTTCGGCGGCGTCGCATTTGAACCGCTTTTCGGACTGTGGTGCGGATCAAGCACCGTTGCGATCCACTCGGAAGGAATCGGGATTAGAGCTATCGCAACTCAAACAACAAGGGCGCCTCTCGGCGCCCTCGTTCTTTCAACTCATTCCCACTCAATAGTCGCCGGCGGCTTCCCCGAGATGTCATAGACAACCCGCGACACCCCCCGCAGCTCATTGATGATCCGATTGCTCACCGTACCCAGGAACTCATACGGCAGGTGCGCCCAGTGCGCCGTCATGAAGTCGATCGTCTCCACCGCACGCAGCGCAATCACCCACTCATAAGCCCGCGCATCACCGACCACGCCCACCGACTTCACCGGCAGGAACACGGCAAACGCCTGGCTGGTCTTGTCGTACAGATCCGCCTTGCGCAGTTCATCAATGAAGATCGCATCGGCCTTGGCCAGCAGCTCGGCGTATTCGCGCTTCACTTCACCCAGGATGCGCACGCCCAGGCCCGGGCCCGGGAACGGATGGCGGTAGACCATGCTGCGCGGCAGGCCGAGCTCAACGCCGAGGCGGCGCACTTCGTCCTTGAACAGCTCGCGCAGCGGCTCCACCAGGCCCAGCTTCATGTGCTCCGGCAGGCCGCCCACGTTGTGGTGGCTCTTGATCACGTGCGCCTTGCCGGTCTTGCTGCCGGCGGACTCGATCACGTCCGGGTAGATGGTGCCCTGCGCCAGCCACTTGGCATTGCTAAGCTTGTTGGACTCTTCATCGAAGATGTCCACGAACAGGTTACCGATGATCTTGCGCTTGGCTTCCGGGTCGCTCACGCCTTCCAGCTTGGCGAAGTAGCGGTCGGCGGCATTCACGCGGATCACCTTGACGCCCATGTGCTCGGCGAACATCGCCATCACCTGGTCGCCTTCCTGCCAGCGCAGCAGGCCGGTGTCGACGAACACGCAGGTGAGCTTGTCGCCGATCGCCTTGTGCAGCAGCGCAGCAACGACCGACGAATCGACGCCGCCGGACAGGCCCAGGATCACTTCATCATCGCCCACCAGCTCGCGCACGCGGGCGATCTGGTCGTCGATGATGTTGGCGGCGGTCCACAGGGTTTCGCAGCCACACACATCCACCACGAAGCGGCGCAGCAGCGCCTGGCCCTGCAGGGTGTGGGTCACTTCCGGGTGGAACTGCACGCCGTACCAGCGCTTCTCTTCGTTGGCCATCGCGGCCACCGGGATGCGATCGGTCACGGCCGTCACGGTGAAGCCCGGCGGCGCGACGGAGACGTGGTCGCCATGGCTCATCCAGACGTTCAACTTCGGCTCGCCGCCGTGGTCGCTCAGGCCCTTGAACAGCGCATCGGGGTGCACGACGCTGACTTCGGCATGGCCGAATTCGCGCTGGTCGGCGGCTTCGGTGGCGCCACCGAGCTGGGCGGCCAGGGTCTGCATGACGTAGCAGATGCCGAAGATCGGCAGGCCGCTGTCGAATACTTCCTGCGGCGCGGCAGGCGCGCCCGGCAGCGTGGTCGATTCCGGGCCACCGGACAGGATGATGCCCTTGGCGCCGAAGGCGGCAATCTCGGCCGGGTTGTGGTCCCACGCCCAGATTTCGCAGTACACGCCGAGCTCGCGGATGCGGCGCGCGATCAGCTGGGTGTACTGGGCACCGAAATCGAGGATGAGGATCTTGTCGTTATGGATGTTGGTCATGGCGCCCTGGGCAATGCAGGAAAGAAAAACGGGAAACGAATACGAAAACCGGCGGCCGATAGAGAAAGAGGAACGGGAATCAGCTTCCTCGTTCCTCTTTGCTCATGCCGCATCAGGCGCGGTAGTTCGGCGGCTCTTTGGTGATCTGCACGTCATGGACGTGGCTCTCACGCTGGCCGGCACCGCTGATCTTGACGAACTTGGGCTTGGTGCGCATCTCGTCGACAGTGCCGCAGCCCACGTAGCCCATGGTCGCGCGCAGGCCGCCCATCAGCTGGTGGATGATGCCGCCCACGGGGCCGCGATACGGCACGCGGCCTTCGATGCCCTCGGGGACCAGCTTGTCGGCGCTGGAGGCGTCCTGGAAGTAGCGGTCCTTGGACCCCTTCTCCATCGCGGCCAGCGAACCCATGCCACGGTAGCTCTTGTAGGAACGGCCCTGGAACAGCTCGGTTTCGCCGGGCGATTCCTCGGTACCGGCCAGCAGGCCACCGATCATGATGGTGGACGCACCGGCGGCCAGCGCCTTGCCGATGTCGCCGGAGTAGCGGATGCCACCGTCAGCGATCAGCGGGATGCGGTCCTGCAGCGCTTCGGCCACCAGGTCGATCGCGGTGATCTGCGGCACGCCGACACCGGCGACCACGCGCGTGGTGCAGATCGAGCCGGGGCCGATGCCGACCTTGACCGCGTCCGCGCCGCAGTCCAGCAGCGCCAGCGCGGCTTCGCCGGTGCAGATGTTGCCACCCACGACCTGCACGTTCGGGAAGTTCTTCTTGACCCAGCGCACGCGGTCCAGCACGCCCTGCGAATGGCCGTGCGCGGTGTCCACCACCAGCACGTCCACGCCGGCGGCGACCAGCGCTTCGACGCGGCGATCGGTGTCGCCGCCCACGCCCACGGCAGCCCCCACCAGCAGGCGCGTGGCGGTGTCCTTGGCGGCGTTGGGATAGTCGGTGTTCTTCTGGATGTCCTTGACGGTGATCAGGCCACGCAGGGCGAAATCATCGTTGACCACCAGGATCTTTTCGATGCGGTTGCGGTGCAGCAGCTGCAGCACTTCTTCCGATGCGGCGCCTTCCTTGACCGTGATCAGGCGATCCTTCTTGGTCATGATGTGGCGGACCGGATCGTCCAGCTCGGTCTCGAAGCGCATGTCACGGTGGGTGACGATGCCGACCAGCTGGCCGCCGCCGTCCACCACCGGCACGCCGGAGATGTTGCGCGCCTGGGTCAGGGCCAGCACGTCGCGGATGGTGGTTTCCGGACCGACCGTGATCGGGTCGCGGATGACGCCGGCCTCGAACTTCTTGACCTGGGCCACTTCGGCGGCCTGCTGTTCCACGGTCAGATTCTTGTGGATGATGCCCATGCCACCGAGCTGGGCCATGGCGATGGCCAGGCGTGCTTCGGTGACCGTATCCATGGCCGCGGAGAGGATCGGAAGCTTCAGCCGCAGGTCGCGGGTCAGCCGGGTTTCCAGGCTGACATCCTTGGGCAGGATCGTGGAGTGTGCGGGGACGAGCGAGACGTCGTCGTAGGTGAGAGCTTCAGCCTGGATGCGCAGCATCGGCATACCCGAGATGTGGGGAAGCGCGACATTTTACCCTGATTCGGCCCGCTTGGGCAGGGGGCCGGTGCGACGCTGTGTCGCGCCAGCGAACGGTAGAGCCGACCGTTGGTCGGCTGCCCTTGCCCCATGGGCCACCCGCACTGCCTCCGGAGGATGAGCCCCCGAAGTTCGGGGGCGGCCGCGAAGCGGCGGGGGCGTGGGTGCTGGTGAAAGGGGGCCCGCGGTTTGCGGCGCAAACCGTGGGGCGTCAGCGCGAATGCGCCGACGCGTCCGCTTCCGCGGCTTCCAGCGTGTTCTGCATCAGCGTGGCCACGGTCATCGGCCCTACCCCGCCCGGCACCGGGGTGATCCAGCTGGCGCGCTGGGCGGCAGCCTCGAAGCCGACGTCGCCGACCAGGCGGCCGTCATCCAGGCGGTTGATGCCCACATCGATCACCACGGCACCCGGCTTCACCCATTCACCCGGCACGATACCCGGGCGGCCCACCGCCACCACCAGGATGTCGGCGTCGCGCACGCTGCGCTCCAGCACATCGCGGGGGGTGAACTTATGGCAGCTGGTCACGGTGCAGCCGGCGATCAGCAGTTCCAGGCCCATCGGGCGACCCACGTGGTTGCTGACCCCCACGATGGTGGCGTTGCGGCCGCGCACCGGCTGGTCGGTATGGCCCAGCAGGGTGACGATGCCGCGCGGGGTGCACGGGCGCAGACCGAACTCGCGCAGGGCCAGGTGGCCCACGTTCTCGGGGTGGAAACCGTCTACGTCCTTGCGCGGGTCGATGCGGTGGATCAGCCGGCTGGCGTCGGGAATGCCCGGCAGCGGCAGCTGCACCAGGATGCCGTGGATCTTGGGGTCGGCGTTGAGCTGGTCGATCAGCTCCAGCAACTGGGCCT
>NZ_QAIW01000232.1:0-19292 GCF_003061285.1 Stenotrophomonas sp. HMWF003
ATCCAGACTCACCTGCAGCAACGCCCGCAAGCCCACATCCAGCGCCTTCTCATCCAGCAGGAACTTCGGCGAATGGTTCGCCGGCGCCGTCGCCGGATCGATCCCCTCGCTCGTCGACCCCACGAAGAAGAACAGCCCCGGCACCTCCTTGGCGTACAGCGAAAAATCCTCCGCCCCCATCTGAAGCGGCGGCTCGTACACATTGTCCTTGCCCACCACCGCCTGCAGACTCGGCAACATCCGCGCCGTCAGCGCCGGATCGTTCACCGTCGCCGGATTGCCCTCGGACTCGTAGATCTCCGTCACCGCCTTCGCCCCATGCGCCGCCGCCGTATGCTCGGCCACGTTGCGCAGGTCCGCGAAAATCTGCTGCCGCATCCCCTCGTCGAACGTCCGGATCGTCCCCACCATCTCCACCTCGTCGGGAATGATGTTGTAGCGGATACCGCCCTTGATCGCCCCGAACGTCAGCACCGCCGGCTGCTTGGACAGATTCGCCCGCCGGCTCACGATCGTCTGCGCCGTCCCCACCAGGTCGGCCGTCGCCACGATCGGGTCCACCCCGTTCCACGGCGCCGACCCGTGCGTCTGCCGCCCGATCACCTTGATCCCGAACCGGTCCGACGCCGCCATCAACGGCCCCTCGCGCACCGCGATCTGCCCCGCCGGCACGCTCGAAAACACATGCAGCCCGAACACCGCCTCCGGCTTGAAATCGGCAAACAACCCCTCCTTCAGCATCAACGCCGCACCACCCTCTTCCGGCGGCGGCGCCCCTTCCTCGGAGGGCTGGAAGATCAGCATCACCTCGCCCGGCAGGTTCGCCTGCATCTTCACCAGCGCGTCGGCCACCCCCAGCAGCGTCGCCGTATGCGCATCATGCCCACAGGCATGCATCACCCCCACCGGCTCGCCGCGGTAGGTACTGGTCGCCTTGGAGGCGAACGGCAGCCCCGTCTGCTCGGTCACCGGCAGCGCGTCCATGTCCGCGCGCAGCGCGATCCGCGGACCCGGCTTGCCGCCCTTGATGATCGCCACCACGCCATGGTGGGCGATCCCGGTTTTCGGCTTCAGCCCCATCGCGCGCAACTGCTCGGCCACCTTCGCCGACGTCCGCTCCTCGCGGTTGGACAGCTCCGGGTGCTGGTGGAAATCGCGCCGCCAGTCGACCACCTTGGCCTTCAGCCGGGTGGCCGCCGCCGTCACTTCCGGGCGCTCGGCGGGGGTGGCCGCGGCCAGCGCGGGGCAGGCAAGCAGCAGGGCGGACAACAGCAGCGACAGACGGGGCATTGCACATCTCCACGGACGAACAGGACGGTCGAACCTGAATGTAGGGCATCGGCGCACTTGCTGCTGTAACTTTCTGCCCCCGCAGGCGTTCATTCATGGAACCCGGCCGGTCACATCCGGTCTGACCGCCCGTCCCATCCGTCATGCATGAAAGCTCCCGGGCGACGGGTATGCTTTGCACCAGCCATTTGGGCCCTGCCCTCCGCCAGCCTCAGGAGTTAGTTGAATGTCGCGTTTCTGGAAGATCGTGGTGCTGGTGGTCGCAGTGCTGGTGGTGGGCTTCATCGGGATGCGCATGCTCGGCGGTGGCAAGAAGGGCGACGCGGGCACCACCGCCGCCAGTGCCGGCAAGGAAGGCCAGGAGCGCAACGCCGGCCCGGTCCCGGTGACCGTGGTCGATGCCGCCCGCCAGGACGTGCCGGTCTACGCCAGCGCGCTGGGCACCGTGGCGGCGATGAACACCGTCACCGTCAGCCCCCAGGTCGGCGGCCAGCTGATCAGCATCAACTTCAAGGAAGGCCAGGAAGTCCAGAAGGGCGACGTGCTGGCCCAGATCGACCCGCGCACCCTGCAGGCCAGCTTCGATGAAGCCGCCGCCGCCAAGCGCCAGAACCAGGCGCAGCTGGCCACCGCACGCTCCAACTACCAGCGCTCCAATTCCCCGGAATACCGCCAGTACGTGGCCAAGACCGACCTGGACACCCAGCGCAACCAGGTGGCCCAGTTTGAAAGCGCGGTCGCCGCCAACGAAGCCAGCATGCGCGCCGCCCAGGTGCAGCTGCAGTACACCAAGGTCACCGCCCCGATCTCCGGCATTGCCGGCATCCGCGCGGTGGACGCCGGCAACATCGTCAGCGCCGGCACCGCGCTGGTCACCCTGACCCAGATCCACCCCATCCACGTGGTCTTCAACCTGCCCGAGCGCCAGCTGCCCGACGTGCGCCAGGCCCAGAAGGCCGGCCCGGTGACCATCGCCGCGCTCGACCGCAACGACTCCCACGTGCTCACCGACGGCGGCACCCTGGACGTGGTCGACAACCAGATCAGCAGCGACAGCGGCACCTTCCGCGCCCGTGCACTGTTCAACAACACCGACAACAGCCTGTGGCCGGGCCAGTTCGTCAACGTGCGCATGCAGCTGCGCACCATCGCCGGTGGCGTGGTGATCCCCACCCAGGCCGTGATGCGCGGCCCGGACGGCGAGTACGTCTACATCGTCAAGCCCGACAGCACCGTGGCCATGCAGACGGTCAAGAGCGGCGTGGAAGTGGGCGACAGCAACGTGCAGATCACCGAGGGACTGAAGGGCGGCGAACGCGTGGTCAGCGAAGGCCAGTTCCGGCTCAAGCCGGGCAGCAGGGTCACCGCGCTCAAGCCGGGTGAAACCCCGGCACCACCGACCGACGCCGAGCTCAAGGCCGCGGCCCAGCAGGACAAGGGCGGTGGTGGCCGCCGCGGTGGCGGTCCGCGCTGAGCGCGCCCGCCTGACGTTCCCGACGCCGGCCGGGTGGCCGGCGTCTGCCCGCTTCAACGCCGCATGACGTAACAGCAAGGATCCGCCCGTGGGCTTTTCGACGATCTTCATCCGCCGCCCGATCGCCACCTCGCTGTTGATGGCGGGCCTGCTGCTGCTCGGCATCCTCGGCTACCGCCAGCTGCCGGTGTCGGCGCTGCCGGAGATCGACGCGCCCAGCCTGGTGGTGACCACCCAGTACCCGGGTGCGAATGCCACCACCATGGCCTCGCTGGTGACCACCCCGCTGGAGCGCCAGTTCGGGCAGATCTCCGGGCTGGAGATCATGACCTCCGATTCGTCGGCCGGCCTGTCCACGATCATCCTGCAGTTCTCGATGGACCGCGATATCGACATCGCCGCCCAGGACGTGCAGGCCGCCATCCGCCAGGCCACGCTGCCCTCCTCGCTGCCCTACCAGCCGGTCTACAACCGGGTGAACCCGGCCGACGCGGCCATCGTCACCCTCAAGCTCACCTCCGACACGCGCCCGCTGCGCGAGGTCAACAACTACGCCGACTCCATCCTGGCCCAGCGCCTGTCGCAGGTGCAGGGCGTGGGCCTGGTCTCCATCGCCGGCAACGTGCGCCCGGCCGTGCGCATCCAGGTCAACCCGGCGCAGCTCTCCAACATGGGCCTGACCCTGGAAGAACTGCGCAGCGCGCTGACCCAGGCCAACGTCAACGCGCCCAAGGGCTCGCTCAACGGCAAGACCCAGTCCTATTCGATCGGCACCAACGACCAGCTGACCAGCGCCGCCGAGTACCGCGACACCATCATCAGCTACAAGAACGGCCGCCCGGTGCGGCTGTCGGACGTGGCCAACGTGGTCGATGGCGTGGAGAACGACCAGCTGGCCGCCTGGGCCGATGGCAAGCCGGCAGTGCTGCTGGAAGTGCGCCGCCAGCCGGGCGCCAACATCGTGCAGACCGTCGAGCGCATCCGCGCCTTGATCCCGCAGCTGCAGAACGTGCTGCCGGCCGACGTGCACCTGGAGATTTTCTCCGACCGTACCGAGACCATCCGCGCCTCGGTGCATGAAGTGCAGTTCACCCTGATCCTCACCATCTGCCTGGTGGTGGCGGTGATCTTCGTGTTCCTGCGCCGGCTGTGGGCCACCATCATTCCCTCGGTGGCGGTGCCGCTGTCGCTGGCCGGCACGTTCGGGGTGATGGCCTTTGCCGGCATGTCGCTGGACAACCTGTCGCTGATGGCGCTGGTGGTGGCCACCGGCTTCGTGGTCGACGACGCGATCGTGATGATCGAGAACATCGTGCGCTACATCGAACAGGGCAAGAGCGGCCCGGAAGCGGCCGAGATCGGTGCGCGCCAGATCGGCTTCACCGTGCTGTCGCTGACCATCTCGCTGGTGGCCGTGTTCCTGCCGCTGCTGCTGATGCCCGGCGTGACCGGCCGCCTGTTCCACGAGTTCGCCTGGGTGCTGAGCATCGCGGTGACCTTGTCGATGCTGATCTCGCTGACGCTCACCCCGATGATGTGCGCCTACCTGCTCAAGCCCGACGCGCTGCCTGAAGGCGAAGACGCCCACGAGCGCGCGGCGGCGGCCGGCAGGGAAAACCTGTGGACGCGCACCGTGGGGGCCTACGAGCGCAGCCTGGACTGGGTGCTGGACCACCAGCGCATGACCCTGGCGGTGGCCGCCGGCGCGTTGGTACTCACCGTGCTGCTGTACGTGGTGATTCCCAAGGGCCTGCTGCCCGAGCAGGACACCGGCCTGATCACCGGCGTGGTCCAGGCCGACCAGAACATCGCCTTCCCGCAGATGGAACAGCGCACCAAGGCCGTGGCCGAGGCGCTGCGCAAGGACCCGGCGGTGACTGGCGTGTCGGCCTTCATCGGCGCCGGCAGCATGAACCCCACCCTCAACCAGGGCCAGCTGTCGATCGTGCTCAAGGAGCGCGGCGACCGCGACGGGCTGGATGAGATCCTGCCGCGCCTGCAGCAGGCCGTGGCCGGTATTCCCGGCGTGGCGTTGTACCTCAAGCCGGTGCAGGACGTCACCCTGGACACCCGCGTGGCCGCCACCGAGTACCAGTACTCGCTGTCGGACGTGGACAGCGCGCAGGTCGCGCTGCAGGCCACCCGCCTCACCGAAGCGCTGCGCCAGCGCCCGGAGCTGGCCGACGTGGACAACAACCTGTCCAACCAGGGCCGTGCGCTGGAACTGACCATCGACCGCGACAAGGCCAGCGTGCTGGGCGTGCCGATGCAGACCATCGACGACACCCTGTACGACGCGTTCGGCCAGCGCCAGATCTCCACCATCTTCACCGAGCTCAACCAGTACCGCGTGGTGCTGGAAGTGGCCCCGGAATTCCGTACCAGCACCGCGCTGATGAACCAGCTGGCGGTAGCCTCCAACGGTGCCGGCGCGCTGACCGGCAGCAATGCCACCAACTTCGGCCAGGTCAGCTCGTCCAACTCGTCCACCGCCACCGGCATCGGTGCGCAGAACACCGGCATTCCGGTGGGCGCGGGCAACATCATCCCGCTCGCGGCGCTGGCCGAGGGCAAGATCACCAGCACCCCGCTGGTGGTGAGCCACCAGCAGCAGCTGCCGGCGGTGACGGTGTCGTTCAACATCGCCCCGGGCTATTCGCTGTCCGACGCGGTCAAGGCCATCGAAGAGACCAAGGCCAGCCTGGACATGCCCTCGCAGGTGCATGCGCAGTTCATCGGCAAGGCCGCCGAATTCACCGGCAGCCAGACCGACGTGGTGTGGCTGCTGCTGGCCTCGCTGGTGCTGATCTACATCGTGCTGGGCGTGCTGTATGAAAGCTACATCCACCCCTTCACCATCATCTCCACCCTGCCCCCGGCCGGCGTGGGCGCGCTGCTGGCGCTGATGGTGTGCGGGCTGCCGCTGTCGGTGGACGGCATCGTCGGCATCGTGCTGCTGATCGGCATCGTCAAGAAGAACGGCATCATGATGGTCGACTTCGCCATCGAAGCGCGCCGCGCCGGTGCCAACGCGCATGACGCGATCCGCCGTGCCTGCCTGCTGCGCTTCCGCCCGATCATGATGACCACCGCCGCGGCCATGCTCGGCGCACTGCCGCTGGCGCTGGGCACCGGCATCGGCTCGGAGCTGCGCCGCCCGCTGGGCATTGCCATCGTCGGCGGCCTGCTGCTGTCGCAGCTGGTCACCCTGTACACCACGCCGGTGATTTACCTGTACATGGAACGCTTCTCCGAGTGGATGCGCGAGCGCCGCGAGCAGCGCGCGCTGCGCCACGCCAGCGCCCAGGACCGCGCATGAGCCGCTGCTGCCCGTGCACGCTGAAGGCGTCGGCATGAACATTTCCGGCCCCTTCATCCGCCGCCCGATCGGCACCGCGCTGCTGGCCATCGGCCTGTTCGTGGTTGGCCTGTTCTGCTACCTGAAACTGGGCGTGTCGGCGCTGCCGAACATCCAGATTCCGGTGATCTTCGTGCACGCCAGCCAGTCCGGCGCGGACGCCACCACCATGGCCTCCACGGTCACCGCACCCCTGGAACGCCACCTGGGCCAGCTGCCCGGCGTGGACCAGATGCGGTCATCCAGCTCCGAAGGCAGCTCGCTGGTCTTCATGATCTTCCAGAGCGGGGTCGACATCGATTCGGCCGCGCTGGACGTGCAGACCGCGATCAATTCGGCGCAGGCCGACCTGCCGTCCGGGCTCGGTTCGCCGATGTTCCAGAAGGCCAACCCCAACGACGACCCGGTGATCGCCATCGCGCTCACCTCGCAGACGCAGTCGGCCGACGAGCTGTACAACGTCGCCGACTCGCTGCTGGCCCAGCGCATCCGCCAGATCAGCGGGGTGTCTTCGGTGGATATCGCCGGTGCGTCCACGCCGGCGGTGCGGGTGGACGTGAACCTGCGCCTGCTCAACGCGCTCAACCTCACCCCCGATGACCTGCGCAACGCGGTACGCGCGGCCAACGTGACCTCGCCCACCGGCTTCCTCACCGACGGCAACACCACCACTGCGATCATCGCCAACGACTCGGTGGCGCGCGCGGCCGACTTCGCCAACCTGGTCATCAAGACCCAGGACGACGGCCGGGTGATCCGCCTCAAGGACGTGGCCAACGTCTACGACGGCCAGCAGGACGCCTACCAGGCCGCGTGGTTCGACCACAAACCGGCGGTGGTGATGTATGTGTTCACCCGCGCCGGCGCCAACATCGTGGAGACCGTGGACCGGGTCAAGGCGCAGATCCCGATGCTGCGCGACTACCTGCAGCCGGGCACGGTGATGACCCCGTACTTCGACCGCACCCCGACCATCCGCTCGTCGCTGCACGAAGTGCAGATCACCCTGCTGATCAGCCTGGCGATGGTGATCCTGACCATGGCGCTGTTCCTGCGCCGGTTGGCACCGACCCTGATCGCGGCGGTCACCGTGCCGTTGTCGCTGGCCGGTGCGGCGCTGGTGATGTACGTGTTCGGCTTCACCCTGAACAACCTGAGCCTGCTGGCGCTGGTGATCGCGATCGGGTTCGTGGTCGACGATGCGATCGTGGTGATCGAGAACGTCATGCGCCATCTCGACGAAGGCATGCCCCGCATGCAGGCCGCGCTGACCGGCGCGCGCGAGATCGGCTTCACCATCGTCTCGATCACCGCCTCGCTGGTCGCCGTGTTCATCCCGCTGCTGTTCGCCAGCGGCATGGTGGGTGCGTTCTTCCGCGAGTTCACCATCACCCTGGTGGCGGCGATCGTGGTGTCGATGATCGTCTCGCTCACGCTCACCCCGGCGCTGTGCAGCCGCTTCCTGAGCGCGCACGCCGAGCCGGACAAGCCCTCGCGGATCGGCCGCTTCCTGGACGCCGCGCACGACCGCATGCTGCGCGTGTACACGGTCTGCCTGGACTTCTCGCTGCGCCACGCCCTGCTGCTGTCGCTCACCCCGATCCTGCTGATCGTGGCCACGGTGATGCTGGGCGGGGCGGTCAAGAAGGGCTCGTTCCCGGCCCAGGACACCGGCCTGATCTGGGGCCGCGCCAACTCCAGCGCCACGGTGTCCTTCGAGGACATGGTCAACCGCCAGCGCCGCATTACCGACATGCTGATGGCCGACCCGGCGGTGAAGACCGTGGGCGTGCGCCTGGGAAGTGGCCGCCAAGGCTCCAGCGCGCAGTTCAACGTGCAGCTGAAGACCCGCAAGGAAGGCCGCAAGGAAACCACCGCGCTGGCGCTGGCACGGCTGAGCGCCAAGGCCGACCGCTACCCCGACCTGCAGCTGCGCCTGCGCGCGATCCAGGATCTGCCCAGCGACGGCGGCGGTGGCAACAGCCAGGGCGCGCAGTATCGCGTGTCGCTGCAGGGCAACGACCTGGCCCAGCTGCAGGAATGGCTGCCCAAGGTGCAGGCCGCGCTGAAGAAGAACCCGAAACTGCGCGACGTGGGCACCGACGTGGACACCGCCGGGCTGCGCCAGAACGTGGTGATCGACCGTGCCAAGGCCGCGCGCCTGGGCGTGTCGGTGGGTGCGATCGACGGCGCGCTGTACGGCGCGTTCGGCCAGCGCCAGATCTCCACCATCTACTCGGACATCAACCAGTACAGCGTGGTGGTCAACGCATTGCCCGAACAGACCGCCACCCCGCGTGCGCTGGATGAGATCTACGTGCGTGCCGGCAACGGCGAGATGATCCCGCTGACCGCGGTGGCGCATCAGGTGCCCGGGCTGGCACCGCCGCAGATCACCCATGAAAACCAGTACACCACGATGGACCTGAGCTACAACCTGGCCCCGGGCGTGAGCACCGGCGAAGGCGAAGCGATCATCAAGTCCACCGTGGACGGCCTGCGCCTGCCCGGCGACATCCGCATCAGCGATGGCGGCGGCTTCAACGTGCAGCTCAACCCGAACTCGATGCTGATCCTGGTGCTGGCCGCCATCATCACCGTGTACCTGGTGCTGGGCATGCTGTACGAAAGCCTGGTACACCCGGTAACGATCCTGTCCACGCTGCCGGCCGCGGGCGTGGGCGCGCTGCTGGCGTTGTTCGTGACCAACACCGAGCTGTCGGTGATTTCGATGATCGCGCTGGTGCTGTTGATCGGCATCGTCAAGAAGAACGCGATCATGATGATCGACTTCGCGGTGGTGGCCCAGCGCGAGCACGGCAAGAGCCCGCGCGATGCGGTGCGCGAGGCCAGTATCGTGCGCTTCCGCCCGATCATGATGACCACCATGGTGGCGATCCTGGCCGCGGTACCGCTGGCCATCGGCCTGGGCGAAGGCTCCGAACTGCGCCGCCCGCTGGGCATCGCGATGATCGGCGGCCTGCTGTTCTCGCAGAGCCTGACCCTGCTGAGCACGCCGGCGCTGTACGTGATCTTCTCGTGCCTGCGCGAGCGCTGGGTCAACCGTCGTGCGCGCCGCCGCGAACGGCGCGCATTGAAGCGCAGCGCCCTCGCCCGGTAGGTGCCGACCGAGGGTCGGTACCCCCGGCCGGTACACCCGGTCGGTACGCCACGGTTTGACGCCACGCAACAAAACGCGAACAATTCGCATCCAGCCACGGTCCTGCATCGCCTTCGCGGTGCCCCCGCTGCCGGTTCCCGGCCAGCCTGCGCGATCCAGCCATCGACCCTCTCCCGCCATCTGTAGATTGCGGACGGCGTTGTGCTGTCCGCCAAGGAACCCATCGATGCTGTCCGCTTCCCTGCCCCGCCTGGCCACGTTGGCCGTTGCGCTGTCGCTGGCCTGCGCCGCGCATGCCCAGTCCACCCCCGATGGCACAGCGCGCGCCCGCTCGGCCACGGATCTGGACGCCATCAAGGTCACCGCCGAACGCGCCCACACCGACACCGGCGCCCTCGGCGACCGCGCCGTGCGTGACACCCCGTTCGCAATCGCCGTGGTCGGCCGCGAAGAGATCGAGAAGCGCCAGGTGGTCTCGCTCGGCGACGCGTTCCTGACCGACCCCTCCGTGGTCACCCAGGTCAGCGCGTACGCCAGCGGCTGGAGTTCGCCGATCCGCAACCGCGGCATCGACCTCAGCTACGACAGCTACCGCGTCAACGGCCTGCAGGTGTCCTCGTGGGGTACCGAATGGCCGCTGGAAGTGATGGAACAGGTGGAACTGCTCAAGGGCCCCGGTGGGTTCATGTACGGCTTCGGCCAGCCCGGCGGCATCGTCAACTACGTCACCAAAAAGCCGACCGACACCCCCACCTTCGCCGCCCAGCTCGGCTGGCGTGAACAGGGCATCGTCAGCGGCCAGGTCGATGTGGGCGGCCGTTTCGGCAATGAGCAGATGTTCGGCTACCGCTTCAATGCCTACCAGGAGAAGGGCGAAACCTTCAACGGCGGCGAGGTCAACCGCAAGGTCGGCGCCCTGTCGCTGGATGCGCGCCTGAGCGACAGCCTCACCTGGACCTTCGACGGCGTGTTCCAGTCGCGCGATCTCAGCAACGAGTCGCCGCAGTACTACTTCATCGGCCTCACCGAGCTGCCGCGCCCGCTGGCCGGCGACATCGACAACAGCATCGACGGCAGTTACTACGACACCCGCTCCAGCCTGCTCTCCACCGCGCTGAACTGGCAGATCAGCAGCGACTGGAAGGCCAGCCTGAGCTACGGCGTGACCACCTCCTGGAACGACGTCAACAAGGTGTTCGCCTACATCGACAACGTCAACGGCGACTACAACATCAACACTTACGAGCTGGGCGGCAAGAGCGAGTGGAAGCTGGCCCAGGCCATCGTGCAGGGTCGCTTCGACACCGGTCCGCTGTCGCACCAGGTGGTGGCCGGCGTTTCGCACCAGACCGGCCTGGGCTGGGACCGTCCGTACGAATGGACCACCATCGGCCGCGGCAACATCTACCAGCGCCCGGTGCTGCGCCACGATGCCGTGGGCTCACGCGTGCTCAGCCGCGGCAGCGAGACCGTGCAGCAGGCCGTGTTCGTCAGTGACACCGTCAGCTTCGCCGAGGGCTGGTCGCTGCTGGCCGGCGCGCGCTACAACGATTTCGAGAACAAGGGCGCCTACCACACCTACCCGGTCACCCCCACCTACGCCCTGATGTACAAGCCGGCCGACGCCGTCACCCTGTACGCCAGCTACGTGGAATCGCTGGAAGCGGGCAGCCGCGTCGGCAGCGACTACATCAACGCCGGCACCGTGCTCGACCCGACCATCAGCAAGCAATACGAGATCGGCGCCAAGATCGAGTACCCGCGCTGGAATGCCAACGCCGCCGCCTTCCGCCTGGAGCGCGGTGCCAACATCGACCGCCTTACCAGCGCCGGCAAGCTGCTCGTGCAGGACGGCATCACCCTGTACGAAGGCGTCGAACTCAGCGGCGACATCCGCCTGACCGACGCGCTCACTGTCGGCGGCGGCGTCACCTGGCTCGACCCCACCTACGACAAGCTGTCCCCCGACAGCGCCGCCCAGCAGGGCAACCGCACCGCCGGCGCCGCCCGCTGGCAGGGCGTGCTGCACGCCGACTACAGCATCCCGCAGGTGGACGGCCTGAGCGTCTACGCGCTGGCCCGCTACTACGGCGATGTCTATTACGACGCCGACAACACCCTCAAGCTGCCCGACTACACCCTGGTCAACGCCGGCGTCGGCTACCGCATGCAGCTCGACGGTCACCCGGTCACCTGGCGCGCCGGCGTGGAGAACCTGGCGAACAAAAAATACTGGTCCAACGCCGGCGTCGGCCTGCCGCGCACCTTCGCGGTGAGCGTGCGCTTCGACATGTAATGCGACCGGCCGGTCATCCAACTGCTGGCCGGCTCCCCCGCAGACCGCGTAGTGCCGGCCGCTGGCCGGCCCCTCCACGCAGCGCGTAGTGCCGGCCGCTGGCCGGCTCCTCGCACCTCCGTCCGGGCGTACGGGGAGCCGGCCAGCGGCCGGCACTACCCGGGCATCGCGTCGCCGCGCCGTACTGCGCGTCGAGGATGGATCGCCTTCAGGCTGTCCCCTTCACCCCACACCCGCAATAATGGGCTGCCCCGCACCCCGAGCCCGCATGTCCGCCCGAGAATCCCGCCTGAGCCGCCTGTGGGCGCATGAAAAGGCCAGCTACGGC
Organism: Stenotrophomonas sp. HMWF003; assembly: GCF_003061285.1. Classification (NCBI taxonomy): domain Bacteria; kingdom Pseudomonadati; phylum Pseudomonadota; class Gammaproteobacteria; order Lysobacterales; family Lysobacteraceae; genus Stenotrophomonas; species Stenotrophomonas sp. HMWF003. The sequence goes on from NZ_QAIW01000232.1 coordinate 11,868, forward strand.
CTGCGGGTACTCATTGCGCTCTCGGTGGCCATGGGCCTGTGCTGGCACCTGGACCAGCTGCCCGCGCTGCCCGGCGTGTTCCTCGGCATCATCGCCAGCGCCATCGCCGAAACCGACGACAACTGGTGGGGCCGGACCAAATCGGTCGCCCTCTCCCTGCTTTGCTTCGTCATCGCCGCCGCCGCGGTGGTCCAACTGTTCGCCTGGCCCTGGCTGTTCATCGCCGCCCTGGCCGTGTCCACCTTCGGCCTCACCCTGCTCGGTGCACTCGGCGAACGCTACGCGTCCATCGCCCAGGCCACCGTCACCCTGGCCATCTACACCATGATCGGCCTGGAACAGCACGGCGCCAGCGACCGCGCTCAGGCCATCAGCGCGGTCAGCCACCTGCTCGCCGGCGCGCTCTGGTACGGCCTGCTCTCGATCCTGTGGACCGCGCTGTTCGCCAACCGTCCGGTGCGCGAACGCGTCGCCCGCCTGTACCTGGAACTGGGCCGCTACCTGCAGCTCAAGGCCGACCTGTTCGAACCCATCCGCGATGCCGACGTACAGAAGCGCCAGCTGGCCCTGGCCGAACAGAACCGCCGCGTGGTCGAGGCGCTGAACATCGCCAAGGTCGCCATCCTGGCCCGCTTCGGTCGCTCCGGCCGGCCCGGCGTGCAGTCCGGCCTGTACCTGCGCCTGTACTACATGGCCCAGGATTTCCACGAACGCGCCAGCTCCTCGCACTATCCGTACGGCGCGCTCACCGAAGCGTTCTTCCACAGCGACGTCCTGTACCGTTGCCAGCGCCTGCTCGCCCTGCAGGGCGAGGCGTGCGCCAACCTCGGTCTGGCCATCCGCCTGCGCCGCCCGTTCCAGTACGGCGAGCGCACCAAGCAGGCCACCGCCGACCTCACCGATTCGCTCACCTGGCTGCGTGCCCAGCACAACCCGCAGTGGCAGCGCCTGCTGTCCTCGCTGGAGCTGCTCGGCCACAACCTGCAGAGCATCGAGCGGCGCCTGTCGGAGGCCGAAAAATCCGACGCCACCCTGGACAACGTCGACACCCGCCTGCGCGACACCAACCCGCATACCCTGCGCGAAATGTTCGTGCGCATCCGCCAGCAGCTCACCCCCGGCTCGGTGCTGTTCCGCCACGGCCTGCGCATGGCGCTGGCCCTGATCGTCGGCTTTGCGGTGATCCGCCTGGTCAACGCCCAGAACGGCTCGTGGGTGCTGCTCACCATCGTGTTCGTATGCCGCCCGCATTTCGGCGCCACCCGGCAACGGCTGGCCCAGCGCATCGCCGGCACCCTAATCGGGCTGGTGCTGACCTGGGCGCTGATGCAGCTGTTCCAGGACCTGCGCATCGAACTGCTGATCGCCCTGCTCTCGGCGCTGCTGTTCTTCTTCACCCGCAGCGACCGCTACCTGGTGGCATCGGCGGCGATCACGGTAATGGCGCTGACCTGCTTCAACCTGATCGGCGACGGCTTCCTGCTGATCTGGCCGCGCCTGGTCGACACCCTGCTCGGCTGCGCGATCGCCGCCGCGGCCGCGTTCCTGATCCTGCCCGACTGGCAGGGCCGCCGCTTGAACCTGGTCATGGCCCGCGTGCTGGCCAACTGCGCGCGCTATCTGGATGCGGTGCTGGGCCAGTACGGCAGCGGCATGCAGGACGACCTGGCGTACCGCATCGCCCGCCGCGACATGCACAACGCCGACGCGGCGCTGTCCACCGCGCTGTCGAACATGCTGCGCGAGCCGGGCCACGTGCGCCGCAACCTGGACGCCGGGTTCCGCTTCCTGGCGCTCTCCAACACCCTGCTGGGGCATCTGTCGGCGCTCGGCGCGCACCGCGCGCAGCTGGACAGCTACGCGCAGGATGCCCAGGCGCTGGCCGGCGGCGAGCGGGTGGAACAGGCCATGCAGCAGATCGCCGCGGCGCTGGAGCAGCGCCAACCGGTGGAGGAGGCCGATAACGACGGCGACCGCGCCCTGGCCGAGCAGCTGGAACAGATCACCGACGACATGCCGCCCAAGCTGCAGCTGATCCGCACCCAGATGGGCCTGATGCTGCGCCTGCTGCCCAAGCTGCGCGGCGCCGCCAACGAGGCCGCGCGCACCCTGCGGTGAGGGGGCTGTTCGGGTAGCGGGGCAGAGCCCCGCGGTACGACGCCGTACGGCGTCTCCCGTAGCGCCGGGCGCTGCCCGGCAGCCGGTGATGGGCGCAACGCCGGGGGCCGCCCGACCGCATGCTAGGCTGCGCCGGTTCGCAAGGAGTTTCCATGTCCGGCCACAGCCAGTTCGCCCTGCTCAAACAGCGTCGCTTCCTGCCGTTCTTCATCGTCCAGTCGCTTGGTGCGTTCAACGACAACGTGTACCGGCAGGCCATCATCGGCCTGCTGTTCTACCTCGGCGTCAGCCAGGAAGAGCAGTCGCTGTACACCACGCTGGCACCGGCCATCTTCATCCTGCCCTACTTCCTGTTCTCGGCCCTTGCCGGGCAGATCGCCGAAAAACTGGAAAAATCGCGGCTGATCGTGATCACCACCACCATGGAGATCGCGATCATGTCGCTGGCTGCGGTGGGCTTCCTTACCCAGAGCATGCCGGTGCTGCTGGTGGCCCTGTTCTGCACCGGCCTGCAGTCCACCCTGTTCGGCCCGGTGAAGTATTCGGTGCTGCCCTCGGTGCTGCGCCCGGAGGAACTCACCGGCGGCAACGGCCTGGTCGAGATGGGCACCTCGATGTCGATCCTGACCGGCATGATCAGCGGCGGCATCATCTTCACCCTGGCCGGCAGCTTCGGCCCGGTGGTCGCAGCCACTGCGGTGATTGCCCTGGCCATCTTCGGCAACATCACCGCGCGCATGATCCCGAAGGTGGATGCGGGCGCGCCGGACCTGAAGATCAACTGGAACCCGATTCCCGAATCACTGGCCGTACTGCGCCTGGCCAAGAAACAGAAGGCGGTGCGCAACGCCATCCTGGGCGTGTCCTGGTTCTGGTTCGTGGGCACCATGCTGACCTCGCAGCTGCCCACCTACGCGGTGGTCAACCTGGGCGGCGAACCCACCCTGTACATCTTCGCGCTGGCGCTGTTCTCGGTCGGCACCGGCGTGGGCTCTCTGCTCTGCGAAAAACTGTCCGGGCGCACCGTGGAAATCGGCCTGGTGCCGCTGGGCGCGTTCGGCATGACCGCCTTCATGCTGGACCTGTACTTTGCCCGCGCCGGCACGGCCACCGCCGCCGGCCTGGGCGTGGCTGCCTTCGTTGCCCAGCCCGGCAGCCTCCGCATCATCATCGACCTGATCGGCATCGGCCTGTTCACCGGCTTCTTCGTGGTGCCCCTGTTCGCGCTGATCCAGAGCCGCACGCCGAAGTCGGAGATGTCGCGCGTGTTCGCCGCGCTCAACATCCAGAACTCGGGCTTCATCGTGGGCGCGGCGATGATCGCGCTGGCCACGCAGAAGTTCCTGCACTGGACCATCCCGCAGCTGTTCCTGGCCCTGGCCATCGCCAATGCCGTGGTGTCGATCTACATCTTCACCATCGTTCCCGAATTCCTGATGCGCTTCCTCAGCTGGGTGATGGTGCGCGGCCTGTACCGGCTGCGCCTGCACGGCATCGAAGCCAACGTACCCGACGAAGGCGCCGCGCTGATCGTGTGCAATCACGTCAGCTACATGGACGCACTGATCCTGTCGGCGACCATCCCGCGCCCGGTGCGCTTTGTCATGTACTACAAGATCTTCAACATCCCGGTGATGCGCTGGATCTTCCGTACCGCCAAGGCCATTCCCATCGCCGGCGCGCGCGAAGACCCCGCGCTGATGCAGGCGGCCTTCGACGAAGTGGACAAGGCGCTGGCCGACGGCGAGCTGGTGTGCATCTTCCCCGAAGGCGCGCTCACCCGCGACGGCGAGATGGGCGCGTTCAAGTCCGGCGTGGAGAAGATCCTCGAACGGCGCCCGGTGCCGGTGGTGCCGATGGCGCTGCGCGGCATGTGGGCCAGCATGTGGAGCCGGCGCGACACCCGGCTGGGCCGCATGCGCGTGCCGCGCCGTTTCCGCGCGCATGTCGAGGTGGCCGCCGCGCCGGCGCTTGCCGGCCGGGAAGCCACTGCCGACATCCTGGAGCAGCAGGTACGGCAGCTTCGTGGTGAAAACGGCTGAGGCCTAGTGCCGTCTGGATGTAAACGCATACATCCGGGCGTGCATCGGGTAAATTAGCGCCGGGGAAGTCCGATCCGCGCAGGCCAGCGCGGCGGCAGCCGAATATCATGCGTACCGTTTGCTGCACCGATCGATGACGTTGCCACTGTGTGTGCGTGCGTTTCACCCCGTCCCACGCCCGTCAAATCCACCCAAGAAAATGGAGCTTTTCAGATGAACACCACTGCCGCACAAATCCCGAACCACCTGGTCTGGGCCATCCTGGCCACCCTGTTCTGCTGCCTGCCGGGCGGTATCGTGTCGATCGTCTACGCCGCCCAGGTCAACGGCAAGATTGCCGCAGGTGACCTTGCCGGTGCGCGCGACTCGTCGGACAAGGCGAAGAAGTGGGCCATGTGGTCGGCCATTGCCGGCGTCATCGTTGCCGTGCTGTACGTCGTGCTGGTGATGGCGATGGGCGGCCTGGGCGCGCTGAGCAACAGCGGCTACTGATCAGCACCGGGACGGCCTGGCCGGTGACCCTGCATGGGTTCACCGGCCGGGCCGTTCGCGCATCATGGCCCTGACTTCCCGAACCACGCTTGCCCGCTGGGCACCCACGGCCCTGGTGGCCGGCCTGGGTGCAGGCGCCGTCGTGGTGTTGCGCAACGTCAGCCCCTACGGCGCCAACAGTCCGCTGCCTGGCTGCCCGCTGTACGCACTGACCGGCCTGTACTGCCCAGGCTGCGGCAGCACGCGCTGCCTGTACTCGCTGGTGCATTTCGATTGGCAAGGCGCCTTCGCGATGAACCCGCTGCTGGTGGTGTCGCTGCCGTTCCTGCTGTTGATGCTGCTGCACGGTGCCGGGATTCGCCCGCGCGTGCTTGAACCGCTGATGTGCGTGCTGGCCAGCCCGATGTTCTGGCTGGTGCTGCTGGTGGGATATGCGGTGCTTCGCAACCTGCCGTGGATGCCATTTGCCTGGCTTGCGCCGGGCTGAGCCTGCGCTCACCCGCGCCTACGCGCGCCGTACGGCACACGCCCCCTTTCATGACCCTGGAGCTTGCCCAATGAATGCCACTACGCCGTTGCCGCCCGCGTCGGGCACCGTACCCAACCACCTGATCTGGTCGATCGTGGTCACCATCGTGTCGTTCTTCCTGTGCTGCGTGTCATGCCTGAGTTTCCCGGCGATCGCCACCGGCATCGTCGCCATCGTGTTCGCCAGCAAGGTCAACACGCTGCTCAACCAGGGCGACCTGGTGGCCGCACGCCAGGCCTCGAAGAACGCGAAGATCTGGGCCTGGGTCACCACCGGCATCCTGATCGCCGCCACCGTGTTCTCGGTGCTGTGGTTGGTGCTGGCCGGCACCGACGGCTACATGGAGCAGATCCAGGAACTGCAGCGCCAGCTCGAAAACAGCCGTTGATGGTACGGCTGCGCGACCGGCGCTGGCTGCTGGCCGCACTGCCGCCGGCGGCCCTCGTTGCCGGGGCGGGGATCTGGGCGCTGCGCCATTTCGATCCCAATGCGGCCAACAGCCCGTTTCCGCCGTGCAGTTTCCTGGCCGTCACCGGTTACTACTGCATCGGGTGCGGGCTGACCCGGGCGCTGCATGCGCTGGTCCATGGCGATGTGCTGACCGCGCTGTCGATGAACCCGCTGGCGGTGGCGATGCTGGCCGTCGCGCCGCTGGTAGTGGGGTGGGCGCTGGGGTGGCGCCCGCGCGGGCTGCAGCCGTTGATCACGCTGTTGATGAAGCCTGCGTTCTGGCTGACGCTGCTGCCGCTGTACTGGGTGGCGCGCAACCTGCCGTGGCCGCCGTTCGCCTGGCTTGCGCCGGGGTAGGTTGCTTGATGCCGGATAGAACCCGGCATTACGTGGGTCAGGTTACCCAGCCGGCGATGACCAGCAATGCCAGCGCGGCCATCCACAGCAGCAGCATCCGCCACACCAGGCTCATCGCATCGCGCAGCTCGGGCAGGCGCCGCCACACCGGCACCATCCCGGCATCGCTGTAGTCATGCGCTTCTTCGCGCAGTTCGGCGCTCACGCTGGCCCGCGCCACCGCACCCAGGAACACCGTCGAGGTCGCCCACTGGTTGCCGTGTGCCTGCCGCCACGCCTTGTAGGCGGTGTCGAAGTTGCCCACCAGGGCCATCGACAGCGACATCAGCTGGGCCACCGGCCATTCCAGCCAGCCCAGCACTACGCGTGCACCCGCCGCGCTGTCGAGCGTGGCCAGCGACCGCATCGGGCCGACCGCCAGCAAGGCCAGCAACCGGTACGCCACGGCGCCCACCGGGCCCAGCAGCAGGAACCAGAACAGCACCGCGAACCAGCGCCGCAAGCCGTTGAGCACGGTGGCCTCGACCAGCGACGACACGTCCTCGTGCAGGCTGCCGCCGGTCGATTGCAGCTGCGCGATCGCGGCGTGCCGGGTGGGGGCGTCATCGGCGTCGATCACCGCTTCCACGTCGCGGTCCAGATCGCGCGGGCCCCAGCAGATCACCAGGGTGGCCACGCCCAGCAGCAGTGACGGCAGACCGAACAAGCGGCCGTGCAACGCCCACTGCAGCAGCACCACGCCCAGCACCCACGGCAGCAGCGCCAGCACCCAGCCCTGGCGGCTGCGCCAGAATCCGTTTTCCGCCGCATGCGCATCCAGCCATTGCAGCCAGCGCCGGTAGAACCCGAAACCGCGCAGCGCCACGGCCGCAGCGGGTGCGACATGGCCCAGGGCCAGGGCGACCAGCACGGCAACCAGGGTGGTGAACATGTATGCCTCCGGCGCGGATCGTGGCCGCTACTATGCCTTGCGACCCGGCAATTCCCCGGGCCGTTGGTAATGTACGCTGCTGCGTGTTCAGCCAGCGGCAACGCAGGCCGGAACTCAGCCCACCTGCTGGCGGTACCAGTGCTCGATCAGGCTGCGCGAGATCGAAATCGGCGGCGACAGGCGGATGCCCTCGCCGTCGTCTTCAACATCCCGGGCCAGCGCCGCCCCCACTTCCTCGGCAGTGAACCAGCGTGCATCTTCCAGCTCGCCGTCCACGGTGGGCACGTCGTCTTCGGCCGTGGCCGCAAAGCCCAGCATCAACGCGCCCGGGAACGGCCAGGGCTGGGTGCCCAGGTACTGGCAGTGGCGCACGCGCACCTTGCTCTCTTCGAACACTTCACGCACCACGGTCTGCTCGAGCGATTCGCCCGGCTCGACAAACCCGGCCAGCACCGAATAGCGGCGCGGTGCCCAGTTGGCCTGCCGCCCGAGCAGCAACCGCCCGT
>NZ_QAIW01000232.1:19310-28672 GCF_003061285.1 Stenotrophomonas sp. HMWF003
GCATTGCGCGCAGCGCCCGACAAAGCCGCCGCGCGCGAAGGTGATGCCGCCGCCGCACACCCCGCAGAAGCGCGTGCGCGACTGCCAGTACGACATCCCGCGCGCATAGCAGAACGCGCTGGCATCGGCGGCCGACCAGGTGGTGGCCGACTCGCGCAGGTCCACCCGCTGCGGCGCGGTGACATCCACGCTCGCCGCTTCCAGCGAGAACCAGGCGCGCTCACCGCGCAGCCCCAGGAAGATCGCCGTTCCCGGCCCGCCCCCGACCTGCGCGCCGGTCAGCGCAAGCGGCTGGCCATCGTCGCCGGCCAGCGCGCGGCCGTCGGTGTCGAGCACCAGCACGTGCGCATCGGGCCACAGCCGCGCCAGCGCGTCGGCGTCCTGGCGCAGCGGATCGGCACGTTCAAGGGGATCGGTAGTGAAAGCAAAGCCGGACAGCGGCGTAGAAAATGTCGACATGCGGCAAGCCTGCCCACATTCGATCACAGTGGCAAGCGCCAGCCGACCGATAGGGTCGGCAGCGCCAGGCACATCACATGCTGAAACTGCTGCCGCAGCCGCAGGTGGTTTTGGCGTTCGGATTGCGGATCACGAACTGCGCGCCGGTCAGGCTTTCGGTGTAGTCCACCTCGGCGCCCATCAGGTACTGCAGGCTCAACGGATCCACCAGCAGGGTGACACCGTTGGTGTCCACCGCCAGGTCATCCTCGGCACGGTTCTCGTCGAACTCGAACCCGTACTGGAAGCCGGAGCAGCCACCGCCCTGGATGTACACACGCAAGGCAAGACTGGTACTGGCCTCGTCCTGGATCAATTCCTTCACTTTGGCCGCAGCGGCTTCGGTGAAGTTGAGGGGACGGTCCAGCGACTGGTAGTTCGGCGCGGCGACAGGTGCGCCGGGCAGGGAAACAAGCGTGCTCATGTCCCCAGCATGGGGGCGCATGGGCACGCTTTCAAGCGTTCAGCCGTTCAGGCCATGGCCTCGGCCAGCTTCTTGCGGGCCGCGCCGTCCTTGCCCTTGCCGGCGGTTTCGTCGGCCGGCGGCGGCAGCGCGGCCATCTGCGCGCTGCCATGGATCAGGCGACCGGTCAGCTGCGCGCCTGCGTTCATCTCCACCACCTGGTAGTGGATGTTGCCGGCCACGCGCGCGGTCGGGGTCAGTTCCACCTTTTCGGTGGCGTGCACGTCGCCGTCCAGGCGGCCACTGATCACCACCACCTGGGCGCGGATCTCGCCCTCGATGCTGCCCTGCTCGGCCAGGGTGATGGTGGCATTGGCTGCCCCCTCGGCGGCGATCACCTTGCCCAGGATGGTGCCTTCCACATACAGGCCCCCACTGAACTCCACGTCGCCGCGGATCACCACCTGTGCGCCGATCAGCGCGTCCACGACCAGATGTCCGTCGCGGTTGGATTTGTTGCTGCCAAACATGGGCTTACTCCCCTTCTTTCGCCGATGGTGCCGCCGGTGCGCCGGCCTGCTTCCAATCAAAAACCTGGGTGGCGCCCCCCGCGCCCGATCCCAGCGTGACCCGCACACGTTGCGGGGTGAAGTCTTTCGGCAGGATGATGCTGCCGGTGAGCTGCTGGAAGTACCGGAAGGAATAGTCCTGGCCCGGCACCTTGGTGCGCTGGTGCAGCTCGTCCCAGCTGACCGAGGTCAGCTTGCCGCCTTTGACGCCTTCCACGGTGAAACGCATCTGGCCCTGGCTGATGGCGCCGCGATTGAGGTTCTGGGTGAGCACCACCGCGTACTGCCAGGTGCCGCCGGTTTCCGGGCTGAATTCGACCGAATGGGTGTTCAGGCCCTTGCGCTGGCTGGTGGCGCCCACCAGCCGCTCGTAGAAGGCCACGTCGGCGCGCAGGCCGGCGATTTCCTCGTCGCGCTCGCCCAGCGAGGTCTGCACTTCATTGTTGGCGGCCCGGCTGATGCGGTCCGACGCCTGCAGCGTGGCCTGGCGCTGCTGCAGCTCGACCACCTGCTTGTTCAGGCTTTCCGCGCGCGCCTCGGCGGCGTCCAGCTGCTTGCCGGCATCCCCGCCGGGGCCGGCGGTCCAGCGCCCGATCAGGACCGCCAGGATGACGCTGACCAGCCACACCCCGGCCAGAAGGGCCAGGCGGCGGCGATCCTGCACGGGCGGCGTGCCGGGCCGGCGGATCTGGATACGCGATGGTGTCGGAGAGTTCATGGCGGTTGTCCGCGGCAGCGCGCTTGGCGATACCGGCACGGCCCCTGTCGGAACGAGCGACTGGCTAGTGTAAATCAGGGTCGGGCGATTTCACGCGCCAGGGGACGTGGCCGGCGGTGGCGTTCATTGACGTCATCCCCGATAGTGTGGGCCTGTGCACACTTTGCAGGCGGAGCGCGCGTCATGACCGAAGCCCATCTGTTTGTCGTCGGCATCCTGCTGGCCTGGCTGGCGGGCATCCGCGTCTACCTGACCGTGTTCGGCGTGGGCCTGGCCGGGCTGCTCGGCTGGGTAGACCTGCCGCCGGCCCTGCAGGCCACCGAATCGTACTGGGTGCTGGGTACCTCGGCGGTGCTGGCGGTCGCCGAGTTCTTCGCCGACAAGATCCCCGGGGTGGATTCGGTCTGGGACCTGGTCCAGACCCTGGCCCGGGTACCGGCCGGCGCCTTCCTGGCTGCCGCCACCCTGTCGCCCGGTGGCGAACTCAGCGGCACCGCGCTGGCTGCCGGGGCCGGGGTGGCGCTGGCCAGCCACGGGCTCAAGTCCGGCACCCGCGCCCTGCTCAACACCTCACCGGAACCGGCCAGCAACTGGGTGGCCTCGGCCGCCGAGGACACCGTGGTGGTGGGCGGCCTGGCGTTGGCGCTGGCCCACCCGTGGCTGGCGCTGATCGTGGTGGTCGCCTGCAGCCTGGTCGGCGCGCTGGTGGTGTGGTGGGTGTGGCGCACGTTGTGGAAGGGCATGCGCTGGCTGCTCGGGCAGGCCGCCGAGCGCCCTGGCGCGCTGCCGAATCGCGACGGGCTGCCACCGTAGGCACAGCCAGGCACGGCATAATTGCGTCGCAGACTGGGAGTATTGATGGCCGTCACCGACAACGTTGTTGCATCCGCCCGCGCCACGCGCGCTGAAACCCCGCCCGCCGACCATTGGCAACGGTGGGTTGGCAGCGCCGCGCCGGTCGCCGCCGCGCCGAGCAACGTGGTGCCGCTTACCGCGGCCATCGCAGCGGCACCGCCGCCGCTGCCGCAGGTGGAGGCGCGCGAAGACGCCGCCTCCCCGCTGGGCCTGGATGCGCCCTACCGGGTGCTGATCGTCGAAGACGACCGCTCCCAGGCCCTGTTCGCGCAGAGCGTGCTGCACGGCGCCGGGATGGAGGCCATCGTGCACAGCGACGCCGAGGGCGTGCAGCAGGCCATCGCGGACAACCGTCCCGACCTGATCCTGATGGACCTGCACCTGCCCGGCCTGGACGGCATGCGCCTGACCGCGCTGATCCGCCAGCAGCCCGGCCAGCAGCTGCTGCCCATCGTCTTCCTCAGCGGCGACCCGGACCCCGAGCGCCAGTTCGAGGTGCTCGACAGCGGCGCCGACGATTTCCTGAGCAAGCCGATCCGTCCGCGCCACCTCATTGCCGCGGTGTCCAACCGGATCCGCCGTGCGCGTGCGCAGGCCGCCACCCAGCCCGGTGCCAATGGCGCGCCGGCCATGAACAACCCCGAGACCGGTCTGCCGACCCGGCACCATGTGATGCAGCAGCTGGCCGCCTCGCTGGCCCACCGCGACCACGGCGGCCTGTTCTTCATCGAAGTGGCCAGTGCCCTGGGCCTGCGCGAACGGTATGGCTACGCCGCGTTCGAGCGCCTGATGGTGCAGGCCGCGCAGCGCCTGGCCGACAGCGCGCAGCCGCACCTGCTGGCGCGCCTGAACGACAACAGCTTCCTGGTGCTGGCCCGCGGCATCGACGAGGAAAGCCTGGACAGCGTTGCCCAGCACCTGCGGGAACAGTTGTCGGGGCGTGCCTTCGTGATCCGCGACGACGAGTCGGTGCACCTGCGCGGCGTGGTCGGGCATGCACAGCTCTCCCTGGGCTTCAGCGATGCCGGTACCGCGCTGGAAGCGGTGGAACGCACCACCCTGCAGGCACGCCTGCTTACCGCCGGTGTCGCCGCGCATGTGCGCCGCGAGGATGTCGCCGCGCAGGAACACCTGGCCCTGCTCGAAGGCCAGCTGGAACTGGCCTACCAGCCGATCGTGGCCGTTGCCGGCGGCAATACCGCCCAGTACCAGGTGCTGCTGCGGCTGCGCCAGGCCGATGGCACCGTGCTCGCTGCCGGCCAGGTGATTCCGGCGGCCGAAGCCGCCGGGCGCATCGCCGACCTGGACCAGCAGGTGCTGGACCACGCACTCGGCCTGCTCGACCTGTACCGGCATGCCACCCAGCCGCTGAGCCTGTTCGTGTCGCAGTCGCTGCGTACGCTGGCGCGCGATGCCTTCGCCGACTGGCTGCTGGAATCGCTGGCGCGCCGGCAGATCGCCGGCGAGGCGCTGGTCATCGACGTGCGCCTGCCCGATGCGCTGATCCACACCGTCACGCTGCAGCAGTTCTGTTCGCGCATGGCCGACGTCGGCGTGCGTTTCTGCCTGAGCCAGTTCGAGCCGGGCAGCGAAGCCAATGCACTGCTCACCCAGTTGCCACTGACCTACGTGCGCATGGCCGCGCGCTTCTCCAGCAGCCACGCCAACCAGCGCACCCGCGACGAACTGCGGGCCGCCATCGACAACGCGCACCGCGCCGGCCTGCAGATCATCGGTCAACAGATCGAAGACCCCCAGGCGGCGGCCGCGATGTGGATGGGCGGGGTCGACTTCATCCAGGGCAACATGGTGCAGTCGGCGGGCAGTGAATTGAACTTCGACTTCCACAACGCGGTGTTGTGATGACGACCACCCAAGGACGGGTACCCCGCGCACTCTGGCTGACGGCCATGGCCGCAGCGGTTGCAGGCACCGCCGCGGTGATGGCGGCGATCGGCAGCCGCGGCCCCTGGGCACTGATTGCCGCCGCTGCGGCCGTGGTGACGGTGATGGCCAGCCTGAGCTGCGTGCAGCATTGGCGCGACACCCAGCAGCGGCTGCAGCAGCTGCAACGCCGCGGCGACGCGCTGGCCAGCGAGCGCGATCAGCTGCAGCATGCGGTGCAGCAGCAGGATGTGCTGGAACAGGAACTGCTGCAGGCCAAACAGGCCGCCGAGGCCGCTGCGCTGGCCAAGGGCGAGTTCCTGGCCACCATGAGCCACGAGATCCGCACGCCGCTCAATGGCATCCTGCCGATGCTGGACCTGATCGCCGGCGGCCAACTGGGCACCGACCAGCGGCAGATGCTGCAGACCGCCACGGTCAGCTCGCAGCAGCTGCTGCGCATCGTCGATGACATCCTCGACTACTCCCGTCTGGAGGCCAAGGGCCTGGACCTGGAGATCACCACCTTCAACCTGCGCGAGCTGCTTGAGGGGCTGGTCCAGCTGATGCAGCGCAGTGCCGAGCCCAAGGCCTTGAAGCTGTCGCTGGAACTGGATCCTGCCGTGCGTCTTTCGGTACGCGGCGACCCGGTGCGCCTGCGCCAGGTGCTGGGCAACCTGCTGGTCAATGCCATCAAGTTCACCGAACGCGGCCAGGTCCGCGTGCGCGTGCAGCGCCTGGGTGAAACGAGCGCGCAGCACCAGCTGCGTTTCGAAGTGACCGACACCGGCATCGGCATCGACGCGGCCCTGCAGTCACGGCTGTTCCAGTCCTTCAGCCAGGCCGATGCCTCCACCACCCGCATCTACGGCGGCACCGGGCTGGGGCTGGCCATCTGCAAGCGCATCATCGACCTGATGCATGGCCGTATCGGGGTCAGCTCCACGCCAGGCCACGGCGCCACGTTCTGGTTCGAGATTCCGCTGCTGAAGGTCATCGGCGACCTGCCCGCCCTCGGCACCACCACCACCCGTGCGTTGCTGGTCAGTACCGACGCGCTGCTGGCCCAGCGCCTCGACCGGGTACTGCAGCATTACGACATGCGCCTGCACGTGGTGGAAAGCGCCTCGGCTGCGCTGGACATCCTGCGTGCGCCGCAGCGCCCCGGCATCGAACCGGTGCTGAGCTGGGTGCTCGCCGATACGGAGGCCCTGCGCCATGGCGCTACGGCCCTGCATCGGGCCGTGCTGCGCGACGGTCGCGATCCCTTGCCCCGGCTGGTGTGGCTGCAGGGTGCCGAACCCCTCGCGTCGGTCCTGCTGGAGGATGCGGTGCAGCTGCCACGTGACGCCGCCGACAGCGACCTGCACGCGCTGCTACGCCCGGCCATGGCCCCGGCACGCCCGGCACCGCTGCTGGCGGAGGTGGCGGCCGGTGCCGGCAGCGCACCCTCCCCACAACTGGGGCTGCGCGTACTGCTGGTGGAAGACAACAGCGTGAACCTGGCCGTTGCCCAGCGCCTGCTGCAGGTACTGGGCTGCAGCGTGGTCACCGCCACCGACGGGCAACAGGCCCTGGAGCACCTGCATACCCAGCGCGTGGACCTGGTGCTGATGGATTGCCAGATGCCGGTGCTGGATGGCTACCAGGCCACCCGCCGCTGGCGCGCGCACGAAGCCGACACCGGTGCGCCGCGCCAGCCGATCGTGGCGATGACCGCCAATGCCATGGCCGGCGATCGCGAACGCTGCCTGCAGGCGGGCATGGACGACTACCTGTCCAAGCCGGTCAACCGTGCCTCGCTGCAGGCGTGCCTGCAACGCTGGCAAGGCGATGCAGCCGCGTTGCCATGGCCTGCGCAGCCCGCAGAGGCGCGCGGGCCGGACATGCAGTTCGCCGCACTGCCGACCTCGGTGATGCCCGACAGCGACGACAGCCCGCTGCCCGTGCTGGATGGCAGCGTGCTGGATGAACTGGTGGAGGTGATCGGCGCGCAGACCGCGCACATCATCGGCGTGTTCCTGGACGACACCCCGGCCCTGATCAGCCAGCTGCAGGATGCCTCGGTGGCCGCCGACCTGGACCAGCTGCGCGCGCTGGCGCACAGCCTCAAGTCGGCCAGTGCCAATGTGGGCGCGTTGGCCCTGTCTGCGGCCTCGCGCCGGATCGAACACGACGCGCGCGCCGGCACCCTGGAACGCCCCGCCGTGGCGGTGGCGTTGCTCATCGCCGAGTTCGCGCGTGCGCGGATCGCGCTGGCCGGGTATCAGAACGGCCTGCGCGTCCCGCTGCAGGACTGACTCAGTCGTCCAGCTTGGTCAGCAGGTAGTTCGGCTCGCTGATGCGTTCGATCAGGTCGAGCTGGGTTTCCAGCCAGTCGATGTGTTCTTCCTCGGAATCGAGGATCTTCACGAACAGCTGGCGGCTCACGTAGTCGCCCACCGAATCGGCGTAGGCCACTGCGTCGCGCAGCGTGACCACGCCATCGCGCTCCAGCGCCAGATCGCACTGCAGGATCTCGGTGGGGTTCTCGCCGATGCGCAGCTTGCCCAGCGCCTGGAAGTTGGGCAGCCCTTCGAGGAACAGGATGCGATCGGACAGCATGTCGGCATGCTTCATTTCTTCGATCGATTCCTTGTACTCATGATCGGCCAGTTCCTTCAGGCCCCAGTTCTTCAGCATCTTGGCGTGCAGGAAATACTGGTTGATCGCGGTCAGCTCGTTGTAGAGGACCTTGTTGAGGAATTCGATGACTTTTGCGTCGCCCTTCATGAGCCTGCTCCTGCTGCGTGTGAACGCGCGCACTGTAGCGCTTCGCGCCGGGGCATGATGAAACGCGAATCGTGCTCAGTTGCGCCCGGCGTCCGCGTACTCAGAATGCGAACACGCAACGTAGTGTCGGCCGCTGAACGGCACCTCGGACATCTTCGTTGGATAGCGACAGCCGCGGGCCGGCACTGACGCCGGTCAGGCGACCTGGGCCAGGCCCAGCACGGGCAGCGGCAGGTCGTGGGTGGCGCTGAACTTGGCCAGCAGGTCCGCCGCCATGTCCAGGCAGGACCCGCAGGTGGCACCGCAGCCGGTGCGCATGGTCAGTTCGGACACGCTCGCGACACCGCTCTGGGCGGCTTCACGGATCTGGTGGTCGGTAACCCCGTTGCAGATACAAACGTACACGTGCGGACTCGGCAGGCAGGCCAGGAAGGGCCTGCCGCTATTCCAATAGAAATGCGAATGGTTGTCAATTTCGTATCTGAATCATTCTCGATACGGTTCAGACAGATCACGGCCGCACGCCGTGGCGCGCCCCATCACGGCGCGCCCGGGTCGCCCTTGGCCTTGCGCGGCCAATAGCCCCGCTTGGGCGGCGTGCGCTTGCGCGGCCGGTCGTGCCCGGCGGTGTTGCCCGGCATCCAGGCTTCCTGGGCCGACTTGGGCATCGACTCCACCCCGGTACCGGCCACGCCACGCGCCAAGGGCGCCAGGTGGCGCAGCGCGCGGGCATAGACCCCGCGCTTGAACATCACCACATGCTCGACCGGGTACCAGAAATCCACCCACCGCCACTGGTCGAACTCGGGGCTGTCGGTATGGTCCAGCGTCACATGGGATTCGTCGCCGGACAGACGCAGCAGGAACCACACCTGCTTCTGGCCGATGCACACCTGCTTCTCATTGCGCCGGATGGCGCGTGCGGGCAGCCGATAGCGCAGCCAGCCCGGTGTCGCTCCGAGGACTTCGACGTGCTCGGGCAACAGCCCCGTTTCTTCGTGCAACTCGCGATACATGGCTTCGACGGGCGTCTCGTCGGTATTCATGCCGCCCTGCGGAAACTGCCAGCCGTCCCGGCGCACGCGTCGTGCCCAGAACACCTGTCCATCTTCCCGCATCAGCACAATACCGACGTTCGGTCGATAGCCGTCCGGATCGATCACGATGCGGACTCCTAGAAAAATCTACTGATCCGACTTTGACACGCCCGCTGCCCACTCACAAGCGTGATGAAAAAGTGTTGACAGATCCGAGATACATCTCCAGAATTACCGGCTCCCTAGGCTATGTAGCTCAGCCGGTTAGAGCACAGCACTCATAATGCTGGGGTCGGTGGTTCGAGTCCACCCATAGCCACCAAGTTAACCCTTGGTTTTGTAGGGAAAAAGTGCAATACTTGCACGCACATATTGCCCCGTCGCCAAGCGGTAAGGCACCTGACTCTGACTCAGGCATTCGGTGGTTCGAATCCATCCGGGGCAGCCAAACAAACAGAAAAGGCCGATCGAAAGATCGGCCTTTTCTGTTTGTTTGGACGGCGTGCCGGGCGCCATGCACCCAGCACCCCAACCTTGCGCAGCAAGGTTGGGGTCCGCCTCATTTACCTCCACATCCCCGCGCCTGTCGGCGCGCCCCCTTGGACTCCAAGGGGGCTCCTCAGCTG
>NZ_QAIW01000233.1:0-2588 GCF_003061285.1 Stenotrophomonas sp. HMWF003
GTGGCCATGGACACGGCCAGCAGCGCGTTGGCACCCAGGCGGCCCTTGTTCTCGGTGCCGTCGAGGTCGATCAGGCGACGGTCCAGGCCTTCCTGGTCGGCGGCGTCATAGCCCTTCAGCGCGTTGGCGATGGCGGTGTTGACGTTGGCCACGGCGTTGCGCACGCCCTTGCCCAGGTAGCGGGTCTTGTCGCCGTCACGCAGCTCCACTGCTTCCTTGCTGCCGGTCGAGGCGCCCGACGGAACCGCGGCGCGGCCGAACGAACCGTCCTCGAGGATGACATCGGCTTCCAGCGTGGGGTTGCCACGGCTGTCGAGGATTTCACGGGCGTGGATGCTGCGGATCGTGGTCATGGTGGGCCGGTTACCAGTCAGGAAGGGGAAACGCCAGAAAAGGAGCGCTGAAAAAGCTGCCGCGTGATTATCGCCATCCACCTGCCGCTTGCCAAATCGGCGTGCGGGCAGGCAGCGGCGACAGCGGCCTAGAACAGCGCCGGTACCAGCAGCGCCACCATTAGCAGCGCCATCAACATCAGCGCGCACACGCCCCCGGCCGGTTGCCGGCGCAGGCGCAGGGCCAGAACGCTGGCGACCCCGCCGCCCAGCAGCAGGCCGATGCCCAGCGCCAGGGTGAAATACAGGTACGGGGCGGTGGCCTGCAGGGCGTGGCTGCCATCGCCGGGCATGCCCATGCTGGTCATCACCAGCACCACCAGCATGAAGGTGCAGGCCCAGGCGCCGATCGACATCAGCAGCGCGGCCCAGCCCCAGGGCCAGGTGCGCCAGCGGCGGCGCACGTCCCGCACCGCCTTGGGGTCCCGGCTCATGCCGGCCGCCCGGCAGGGCGACCGGTGCACGGCGCGATCAGGCGCCTGCGTCCAGTTTGGTACCGGCCTTGCGCTCACGCGCGGCGCGGATGAACCCGATGAACAGCGGGTGGCCGTCGCGCGGGGTGGACAGGAACTCCGGGTGGGCCTGGCACGCCAGGAACCACGGGTGCTGGTCGCGCGACAGTTCCACCAATTCCACCAGGGTGTCGTCCATCGACTTGCCGGCGATCACCAGGCCCGCATCTTCCAGCTGGGTGCGGTAGCGGTTGTTGAACTCGTAGCGGTGGCGGTGGCGCTCGGACACCACGTCCTTGCCGTACAGCTCACGGGCCAGCGTGCCCGGCTTCAGGCGCTGCTCCTGCAGACCCAGGCGCATGGTGCCGCCGAGGTCGCTCTTGTCGTCACGCTTTTCCACGTCGCCGGTGGCGGTGCGCCATTCGGTGATCAGGCCGATCACCGGGTTCGGCGACTGGCGGTCGTTCTCGGTGCTGTTGGCACCGTCCAGGCCGGCCACGTGGCGGGCGAAATCGACCACGGCCGCCTGCATGCCGTAGCAGATGCCGAAGTACGGCACCTGCTGCTCGCGGGCGAACTGCGAGGTCAGCACCTTGCCTTCGAAGCCACGGTCGCCGAAGCCGCCGGGCACCAGGATGCCGTCGACGTCCTTCAGCGCGCCCATGTCGCTGCCTTCCAGGTCCTGGGCTTCCAGCCACTTCAGGTTGACCTTGGTGCGCTGGCGCAGGCCGCCGTGCTTGAGCGCTTCACCGACCGACTTGTAGGCATCCTGGTGGTCGACGTACTTGCCGACCACCGCGATGGTGACCTCGTCCAGCGGGTGCAGGGTGGCGTCCACCGCTGCTTCCCACTCGTGCAGGTCGGCCGGGCCGGCCTTGTCGCCGAGCTTGAACTGGTTGATGACGATGTCATCCAGGCCCTGGGCGTGCAGGCCCATCGGGATGCGGTACAGCACGTCCACGTCGGGCACGCTGATCACCGCGCGCTCGGAGACGTTGGTGAACTGGGCGATCTTGCGGCGTTCCGAATCCGGCACCACCTGCTCGGAGCGGCACAGCAGCACGTCCGGCTGGATGCCGATCGAGCGCAGTTCCTTGACCGAGTGCTGGGTCGGCTTGGTCTTCAGCTCGCCGGCGGCGGCGATGTACGGCACCAGGGTCAGGTGCATGAACAGCGCCTTTTCCGGGCCACGCTCGGTGCGCACCTGGCGGATCGCCTCCAGGAACGGCAGCGACTCGATGTCGCCCACGGTGCCACCGATCTCGACCAGGGCCACGTCGAAGCCTTCGGTGGCCTCGTCCATGCAGCGGCGGATCTCGTCGGTGATGTGCGGGATGACCTGCACGGTGGCGCCCAGGTAGTCGCCGCGGCGCTCCTTGCGGATCACGTTCTCGTAGATGCGGCCGGTGGTGACCGAGTTCTTGCGGCTCAGGCGGGTGCGCACGAAACGCTCGTAATGGCCCAGGTCCAGGTCGGTTTCGGCGCCGTCGTCGGTGACGTAGACCTCACCGTGCTGGAACGGGCTCATGGTGCCCGGGTCGACGTTGATGTACGGGTCGAGCTTCATCATCGTGACGGTGAGGCCACGGGCTTCAAGGATGGAGGCAAGTGACGCGGCGGCAATGCCTTTGCCGAGCGAGGACACTACGCCGCCGGTTACGAAGATCAAGGGAGTCATGGCTGGGGGTGTCCTGTCAGGAAGGGGGAGACGGCGCCGGCGCGCAGGGCGGCGGACGACGTGAAG
>NZ_QAIW01000234.1:0-1359 GCF_003061285.1 Stenotrophomonas sp. HMWF003
ACCATCGGCTACCCCCTCCCCACGGCAGTGCCGCGCATGTCCGCCCCCGCTCCCGTCCGCTCCGGACCCCCCCGCTGGTTCGTTGCCGGCGATTTCAATGGTTTCTTTGGCCTGGTGGTCGACAACCTGTCGATCCTGGGCTTCATCGCGATGGCGCTGGTCGGCATCTTCCAGTTCCCCGCCGACGTGGTGTTCGGCCGCATGTTCCCCGGCACCGCCTTCGGCGTGCTGGTCGGCAACGTGCTC
Organism: Stenotrophomonas sp. HMWF003; assembly: GCF_003061285.1. NCBI lineage: Bacteria > Pseudomonadati > Pseudomonadota > Gammaproteobacteria > Lysobacterales > Lysobacteraceae > Stenotrophomonas > Stenotrophomonas sp. HMWF003. The sequence continues at coordinate 247 of NZ_QAIW01000234.1, forward strand.
TATACGTGGATGGCGCGGCGGCTTGCCACGCGCACCGGCCGTGACGATGTCACCGCGATGCCACTGGGCCTGGACGCGCCCACCAGCATCGGCATGGCGCTGCTGGTGCTCGGCCCGGCCTTCATCGCCTTCAAGGCGCAGGGCTTGGCACCGCACGACGCGGCGATTGCCACCTGGCAGCTGGGCATGGCCTCGCTGGTGATCATGGGCGTGCTCAAGGTGATCCTGTCGTTCTTCGGCGAAGCGGTCACCCGCGCGCTGCCGCGCGCCTCGCTGCTGGGCTCCATCGCCGGCATCGCCATCGTGCTGATGGGTTTCCTGCCGTTGCTGGAAACGCTGCGCTCGCCGGTCGTCGGCTTCGTCACCCTGGGCCTGCTGCTGTACGTGCTGATCGCCAAGCGCAAGCTGCCGATCCGCGCGCCGGGCGTGCTGGTTGCCTTCGTGTTCGGCACCGCCCTGTACTACGGGCTGGGGCTGGCCGGGCTGGGCGCGCCCGGCTTCCACGTGCCCGACTGGACGCCGCCGCAGGTGGTGCTGCCGTGGCCCACGCTGGGCTTCATCGAGGGACTGCCCACGGCGATGACGTACCTGCCGCTGCTGCTGCCGTTCGGCCTGCTGATGGTGGTGGGCGGCATCAACGTGTCCGAGAGCGCCCGCGCGGCCGGCGACGATTACCGCACCCGCGACATCCTGCTGGTGGAAGCCGTCGCCACGCTGGTGGCTGGCCTCTGCGGCGGCGTGGCGCAGACCACCCCGTACATCGGCCAGCCGGCCTACAAACACATGGGCGCACGCAGCGGCTACACGCTGCTGACCGGCCTGTTCGTCGGTATCGGCGGCATGCTCGGGGTGATCTCCGGGTTGGTGCAGTGGCTGCCGCTGGCGGTGCTGGCACCGATCATCGTGTACGTGGCCATCGACATCACCACCCAGGCCTTCCAGGCCACCCCGCGCGAACATGCCGGGGCGATGGTGCTGGGCTTCCTGCCCTCGGTGGCCTACCTGCTGGCAATCAAGGCCCCGGGCTGGATCGCGCCGGCACAGCTGGCGGCGATGACCACCACGCTGGACGGGCACGGCCTGCCGGAACTGGCGGTGATCTTCACCCTGGGC